>CAILUF010000209.1 GCA_903837365.1 uncultured Alphaproteobacteria bacterium
CAGCCTTAAATCTCGAAGGACATTTCATTAAAGCGCTCAAACAAATGGTTTTAAGCGTTAGTGAAAATACTCAAAATGATTATTTTTATGAAGATAAAGCGCAAAGATTTTGTCCAAAAAAAATGCGCTATTGTCAAAATCCTAATCCTTGTAAAGACTAGTAAATTATGGTTATTTGTGATATTACAATCAAAAGTAAAAAATGGCAAAAACAAAAAAATATTAGCGAATTTATTGAAAATATTACCGCTAAAATTATCGATTTATGCGCATTAAAAAAATTCTCTCAAAAAAAATATCAGCTAGAAATAATATTTTCTTTAGTTTCGGATGTGCAAATGCAAAAAATAAATCTTGCGCATCGCAATAAAAATAAACCAACTAATGTTTTGTCTTTTGCTAATTTTGATGAAAAAAAAATAGCCGAAATTGGGGTAAAAAAATTCTTTGATAAGATTTTAAATACGCAAAATTTTTTAGTTTTAGGTGATATAATTTTATCTTACGAAACCATTGAAAACGAAGCTCTAGCGCAAAATAAAAAATTTAATGATCATCTTACTCATCTGATTGTTCATGCAATTTTACATTTGATTGGTTATGATCATGAGCAAGAAGAAATGGCTAAGGAAATGGAGAGTTTAGAAGTGAAAATTTTACAAAAATTAAAAATCAGTAATCCTTATTGTTTGTAAATAACTAAATTTAAATTTGTTTAAACCTAACTAATTTTTCATGAAGTTTATTAATAAATATTTCGGCAATATCAATATTGGCTAACTTATTAATTTCTGGAATGCCAGTAGGGGAAGTGACATTGATTTCCGTAAGATAATCGCCGATAATATCAATACCTACAAAAAATAAATTTCGCTGTTTTAATTGCGAAGAAATTATTTTACAAATTTCTAAATCACGTTCGCTTGGAATTAATTTTTCAGCACTACCACCAATATGAAGATTTGACCTAATCTCGCCTTTCTTGGCAATCCTAGTTATGCCACCTACAAATTCGCCATCAATTAAAATTAATCTTTTATCACCATCTTTTATTTCTTCTAAAAATTTTTGAGCAATCAAAGGAGCTTGATAATTTTTAAGCATTAATTCTACAATTGCCATGAGATTAGGGCTATCTTCATCAAGCATCACAACTCCCTCTCCACCGCAAGCATAAAGAGGTTTGATAATGATTTTTTTATACTCAAGATGAAATTTTTTTATAGCTAAAAAATCTGAAGAAATAAGGGTAGGGGGAGTTAGATTTTCAAACTCGGTGACGAAAATTTTTTCAGGACAATTACGAATTTCTTGGGGATAATTTAAAATTAAAACTTTTTTTTGTAATTTTTCAAGAAGGTAAGTGGTAGTAAGATAATTCATGTTGTAAGGTGGATCTTGACGAATTAAAATTACATCAAAATCCTCAAGATTTTTTTCACTTTGTTCGATAATTTGGCAATAATTTTGAGAATTAATTTCCAGCTTTACTTTTGAAATTTTAGCTTTTAACTGTTGATTTTGCGAATGATATTGTAAATCTGCGGGGGTATAATAAAAAATCTCATGACCTTTATTTTGACTCGCAAGCATTATTTTGTAGGTCGAATCGCTCGCAATATTAATCGAAAAAATATCGTCCATTTGTATTAAAATTTTCATTTTTTTTTGAATTAATTTAATAAAATTTTTTTCAACAATTTCGTAATTTAAAAAAAATGCAATCAAATTCACAAAAAACTTTTCCACAATTTGACCTAGGTGATGTTATTCTTCGCGAAAAAAAAGAAAGTGATGCTGAAGATTTTTTTCATCATTATCTGGATCCCAAGGTTAATCAGTTTATCCTTTGCGAAATGCCTGTTGATGTTGAGCAAGCAAGAAAAGACATAGCTTACTGGCGAAGTTTGTTTTATCATGGATCGGGAATTTATTTTGCAATTGCCGATAAAAATACTGATAAAATGATCGGCGCTATTGGGTTAAGCGGATATAATTCATATCAAAAACGCATTGAAATTAGTTACGATTTATCTCCACATTATTGGCGAAGAGGCATAGTTTACAGAGGGTTAGCATGTCTTGTGAAATATGCTTTTGATCAATTTGGCGTTAATCGAATCGAAGCTTCAGTGGCAACTCCGAATACTGCGTCCAAAAATTTATTAATTAAATCGGGATTTACATTGGAAGGAATTTTACGGCAACATCGATTCCACAAGGGATATTTTTGTGATGTTTATTTTTTAAGTCTACTGCGCGACGACTACAATCACATGATTTACAAGCGTCATGAATCGCTTTATAAAAGATTGACATAAATTGTGATCGCAATTGTTTTAGAAAAATTATTTGACTTTTGTTTTAGTTGCGATTTAATTCACGCAAATAAATTTTTAATATGACTGCGTTTGATTTTTTTTAAAGTAAGTAAATATTTTGAAAATTTGTAAAATAATCTACTGCTTTGCAGTGTTGATATTAGTTGTTTCTTGGTGTTAGTTTGCATTCAATGAAAATTTTTTGCCAAGTTTAATTTGTGATAATTTATTAAAATAAACTCACAGATTACTGGCTTTAAGCCTTTAATATCAAGGTTCAGTGTCAGTTAATATTGATTATAAAATCTTTTAAAAATTTTAGAGAATTTTTTGGTGCATTTAACATTTGCACATCTTTTTTATTATCAACTATTGATTTAAGTTGTTAATTAACAGTTCTAACTTATTTTTGTTAGAGCTAATTTGTAAATAAATAATTCGTGAATTTATGACAAAAACATATGTTGCTAAACCAAGCGAAATAGAAAAAAAATGGTGGATTATTGATGCTCAAGACCTCATTGTAGGTCGACTTGCTTCAATAGTTGCTAATATTTTACGCGGAAAGCATAAAACAACATTTACCCCCAATATTGATTGCGGTGATCATGTGGTAATTATTAATGCTGATAAAGTTAAATTTAGCGGAAAAAAATACGCTGAAAAACTTTATTACTGGCATACTGGCTATCCAGGCGGAATCAAAGATCGCAGTGCTCGTCAGATAATCGAAGGCAAACATCCTGAAAGAATTCTTGAATATGCGGTTTCACGAATGATTTCGAGAGGTCCATTGCAAAGGGATTTGATGGTTAAGTTGCACATTTATAAAGGCAATGAACATAAGCATCAAGGGCAAAATCCACAAATTTTGGATGTTGCTAAAATGAATCGCAAAAATATAAAAACTAATTAAAATTTTTCAACATGTCTGTAGTAATCAAAGAAAAAATTATTGAAGTAAAAGAAACTAGCAAAAGCGAAGTTAAACCAAAGCTTGATAAGCTAGGCCGTGCTTACGCTACTGGTAAAAGAAAAAATGCCATTGCTAAGGTTTGGATTAAAAAAGGCAATGGTAAAATCTCAGTCAATGATCGCGAAGCGCTTACATATTTCGGTCGTGAAATTCTTTTCAATATTGCTAAAGCTCCATTTCACGCTACTAAAAATGAACAAAAATTTGATGTAATTGCACAGATTATTGGCGGTGGAAAAAGTGGACAAGCTGGAGCTCTGGCTCATGGAATAAGTAAAGCGTTAGTTGCTTTCGATTACAATACTCATTTTACATTGCGTTCAACTGGTTTTCTTACTCGTGATTCAAGGGTTGTTGAGCGTAAAAAATATGGCTATAAAAAAGCTCGTAAAGGCAAAACATACCGCAAACGTTAATTATATTTTTGAAATTTTTATTTATTTAATTGCAATTGGATTTTGTAAAAAATTATCTTAAAATAAATATTTTAGGAAATCTTAGCCATTAAAAATAAATAAAATATTTTCAACATAAAATTTTAAGTAGATTTGAAAACGGTAAATAAATTACGTTAAAATCAATCTCGATTAGGTTAGATTAAATTTTATGGACAAATCTCTGCCAAAAATAATTATTGCCTGCGATCACGCAGGATATAATCTCAAAGAATATTTAAAATCTCAATTACTGGCATTAGGTTACAATGTTGATGATTGCGGATGTGAAAGCGCTGACATCTCAGTTGATTATCCTGATTATGCAAATATTGCCTGTAAAAAAATTAATCCTTATTCACAGCAATTATTTTTAGAAGAATTGGCGATATTAATCTGCGGAAGCGGTATTGGAATTTCAATCTCAGCTAACAGAAATAAACATATTCGTGCAGCATTATGTGGTAATATTAAGACGGCAAAATTAGCACGCGCACATAACAACGCCAATGTTTTGTGTTTGGGAGCGAGATTTATAAACAACAAAAAATCTTTGGCGATTTTAAAAGTTTTTTTGCAAACAAAATTTGAAGGTGGACGTCATGAAGCAAGAGTTGCCAAACTTTCATAATAAATTAATTAGAAGTTTCGGTAGAATTAAAAGCCGAAAATTATCCGCGCAAAAAAAATTTCTTCTTGAAAATTTTTTACCTAAAATTAAATTAGATAATAATTCAATTGATCAAGTTAGCAGTAGATCAAAAGAGCAATCTAATATTTTAGAAATCGGTTTTGGTTTTGGTGATTTTTTATTTAATTTGGCGCAAAAAAATCCTCAGAAAAATATTTATGGATTCGAACCTCATATCAACGGAATTGTTAATTTACTTGAACTCGTAAATAAAGAAAATTTGAATAATATTAAAATTTCAAATGCCGATATTCGCCATGAAATTGCAAATTTTACTGATCAATTTTTTGATGAGATTTATATTTTATTTCCCGATCCGTGGCCCAAATTCAAGCATTATAAAAGAAGGTTGGTAACAACAAATTTTCTCGATAATATTTTGGCAAGCAAATTAAAAAAATCGGCAAAAATAATTATTGCTACTGATCACGATGCCTATAAAACTTGGATTTTAGCAAATATTTTGGAGTGCAAAAAATTATATTGGAATGCTAGTAGTAAAAGTGATTGGCAAAATTTTCCACAAAATTGGATTGCAACTAAATACCAAAAAAAAGCTATTGCCGAAGGGCGAATCCCGGTAATATTTGAACTTGTGAAAAGTTCATAAAAACTAATTAAATATAATAAATTAATTAGAAGTTTCGGTAGAATTAAAAGCC
>CAILUF010000210.1 GCA_903837365.1 uncultured Alphaproteobacteria bacterium
AAATAAAAATAAATTATATATTCCCTCTAAAATAACAATAAATGGAGAAGAAAAAAATGATTCTAGAAAAATATATGAAGAAGCTAATAAATTGAATCCAGGATGGGATACTGAACTTATTGATCAGCAACTTAAACTCCAACGTGCCTTACATGTTTGTGGAATTGATCTCCCTTTAGATAATATACAATTTTCCGGCAATAATGGTTACACAATAAAATTTACTAGTGATAATGAGGCAAGAAGAATTGAGGAAATTATTTATCCACCAGCTGTTCTTTCAAAAAGTTCTTGTGCATTAATATATCAATTAGTTAACCATCTTTGCAGTCGAGAAATTTCTAACCAATTAAATGATTTAGTTAATGGCGATGATTTTAAAAAAATAAAATTTGCTTTAAAAGCTTTAGGGATAAATCATTTTGGAAATTTTAATTATAATAATCTTGATGGCTATCTAATTAGAGTCGATCCAAAAATTGAAAAATTTTTTGGTCAATTAAGTAACATTGCTTTTAATTGTGAACCTAATGCTGATTATAGAACTTATCAACAAGAAGCAATAGAAAAATTTACATCAAATCAAGATCCAATAAAAAAAGGATTTGAAGAATTAACTTCTCTTCTAATTGGCTTTGAGGAGAAATGTTTATTTGGTGAATTTGATAGAGCAAAATTTTCAGCTACATTAATCACTTCCCAACCTCTAATGCCAGCTGAAAAGAAGCAAGAAGTTATTAAAATTTGTCGATTACATTCTTGTAAATATCAAGACGCTTTACCACAACCATCAAATGAAAAAAATATTAGAATTTATTGCCCAACAAGAATTCTTAGTAGTTTTCAAGAATTATTAAGAGATAAAACAGAAATTCTTGGATCAAAAATCAAAAATCCTTATGATAGCACTGAAATTGAAATTCCTCAAGATTCAAGAGATTTAACCGCTTATCACCTTCATATTCTTGCTAGAAATGAAAAATTTAATGCAACTGGGGTTATGGAAGTTGAATTGTATAAAGGACTCCTTGATCCAAATGAAATTGCTCAATTAAGATGCTTGGTAAAAGCTACTAACCTAGTAAGTGTAGCTGCTGCAAAGAGTTATGGTGGCTATAAAAATGGCCGTGATGAATCAACTTTAGTTAGTTTAACTACCACACAGAAAGTAATTATCATCGATCAATCAGGGCTTCAATGGCAAGGTGATCATCGCAATACTGGTGGTTTATTTTTCTATCCAACAAATAAAAATGATCCTAATTTGAGCGGTGGAAATGATGGTACTAAATTTAGTGAATGGCAAGAAAGCATGTATGAAGCGATGTATCAAAGAAAAAGACCTCAAAATTCTGGAACAAAATTTATGGGTGTGTGTTGGAATAATGTTGAAGGTAAAATCGATCTCGACCAACTTGCCTTTGGAATTAAAGAAGAATTTTTGCAAGCTTTTGCATCGGCGGTAAATTCAAGTGATTTAATTGATGATAGTGAAAAGATTTATTTTAAATTTTTAAAAGCAGGGATGGGATTTTTTGCAGAGGGAATTGGCGCTCGGTTTGAAACATCGGAAGAAAGTAAAAAAATACGCGAAGCAAGATTAGAAGGAATTATCATGGCTCTTGAAGAATTAAAAGCAAGAATTCCCAAAGGAGAAAAGACACAAGATGCAGAAGAAATAACAAAAAAAATATTTAAAAAAGTTGAGGTAATTGAATTTCCATTTAGCGCAGATGATGGAGATCAAAATCTTCGAAATAAAATTGAAAAGTTAGTAAAATCGCTTGGTCTTAAATATGAAAATCCAACTAACAATGACGCTCTTCAAAGACATGATGAATATCAAAATTACATCATCGCCACAACCAATACAGGAGATCCCCACGCCCTTGCTGGTAACGAAGGTGATTATGGCAGTGTTGATGCCGCAATAAGTTGCAATTTGGAAAATCCAAATTGCTTAAATCCCCTGATTAATCAAAATTTTAAAACTCAAGAAGCAATTAAATCAAGTCAAGAAGTTGATATCAAAGAATTTAAGGAAGAGGAAATTGTAATGACTGATAATATTAAATTAAAAAAATTTACCCCAACCTTAAATTTTCAAGGAATCAAGTATCAAGATGATCGATTTTCTTTTGCTTCATCTGTTACAACTAAAGACGCCGGTTCAATTTCTAGCGAAATTACAGCTGGATTAATTTCTGCAAAAGATTCTCTAGCTGATAATGAAAATATTCCTGCGGAATTTTTCTTAGCAGTAATGCAAATTTCAAGTTATAATCAAGGGATTGGGAGCATGGATCATGATAAATTAGAAGAACAACTTAGTAGATTACTTGGTAATAAATTTCAAGATAATTATCCAGATTTAGCAAAACAATTTTCCGCTGAATTTCAAAAAAAAATGGTTGAATCAAATATCCTTACTGGTCGTCAACAAAGCAATACCGAAATAAATTCTACTGGAATGAGGCTTTTTCGCGCTTCTAACGATCAAAATATTAAAAATTTTTTTGAAAATATTGCTCCCGAAAAGAAAGAAAATTTTAGCGAATTATTGCAAAAAAATTATCAAAGATTATCAGAATTTGAGCCATCAAAAACCCGATTTGCTCACAGATCGGCATCCAGATTATCTGAAAGAGCTAGGGCGCGAACCTAATTAATCTTTGCTCTTTTAGTTTGTCATTTTATGCTTAAGGAAAAATATTCACTTTCTTTCAAGTGAATGTTATAGCTTTTGGTTCTAAACTGATCATTTAGAAATTGACAATTCAACAACAATCACCAAAAATAGTTAGATTTAAATATCTTTTAACTTAAAATAATAATTTTATTAT
>CAILUF010000211.1 GCA_903837365.1 uncultured Alphaproteobacteria bacterium
ATTTTTGGATTGGTTATTATTTTAGCAATTGCGCTTAAATACATCCTTATCCCAAAATCATGAATACTAATCTGATCAATCAATGAATTTAAATTATTAATAAATTTTTTTTGAAGATCATTTGGCAAATAATCAAAACTATCGTTGATTGATCGATAGATACCTTCAGTACAGATTGTGTTAATTTGCGCTATATTAACATCTTCTTCAATATTTATATTAAAAAATTCAATTAATAAATCATAAATTCCAAATTTATCACTTAATTCTTTATTATTTAATAATTGGATAAATAACTCGGAATCTAAAACTTTTTCTTCTTCACCAATTGATAATTCGATCACTCCATATTCTTTTATTTGAAATTTAAGCTCATTGCCATATTGCATTAAGATCATGAAATAATCACAAATATCAATATGCCCTATAATTGCCTGTGATTGAATTTGTTCACAATATGCAATATAGCGTTCTATAACTTGCTTACCTAGAACATCACCTAGTCTTTCTATATCAATATGCTTATCGAATTCAATTATTCCTTGAATTTTATATCCCAATAAATTTTCAGCTATTTGATCTTGATTTAATTCCCCAAACCCTGAGATGGTTTTTGCTTTGGCGATTAATTCACTAAAATCTGGATGATAAAACCAAAAATATTCAACAAGAAATTTTTGAAAAATAATTTTGTCATCCCCTTTATCACTTGGAAATTGGTAATTAAATAAATGATCAAATATTTTTTTTACATTTTCGGAGTTATCTTGATAAATTGGTTTTATTGCATTAACTAAAATTTTAGCAGTTGCACTTAACTTGGTATGAATAGTTTCAGGCGAATAATTTTTTTTCAAAAATTCTTTGTCTTTTTCAAAATGTTCTATAAATTTACTCAACAACTCTTTTATCTTCTTATCCTCAGTATTAAAATCTGGTAATTGAAAATAATTTATCATCATTTGTTCAAGATTTATATCGCTAAATTCTTTTTGATGAAGATATTTTTCTATAGATTCTTCATATTTAATTTCAGATCCATTTAAAAAATCAACATCGCTTAATCTTAAATGACTTTTGAAAATTCCTTTTTGAACCCATGAATTAACTCCAAGAATATCCGCTATTTCCTTGAATTGATGATATTCAAGGATGATGGAATCATCAATTGCTAAACCCAATTTATTAATAACTCTTTCTTGATCAATCTGTGATAATTTTTCTAAATCCCGATCATCAAGTAAAAAAATACTTTTTTTTGTATTATTAATTTCAACTTTTAAATCCTGATTAATTTCTACTGGAACTGATCTTTTATTTTTTTCGCAAATAAAAAAAATCTCAAATCCTTCCTCTTTTAATTTAGCAATTATCAACGCTCTTTCATTTTTATCCCATAGTCGAAAAATGGATTGATAATTTAAATAAATTTGTTTTTTTTGCAATTGCTCACTAGGTGAAAATAGCGGTTGAAATCCTTGAGAATTTTTAATTGCTTCAGTTGAAGAGAATGGTGCACCTTGAGGGATATGGCTCGAAGTCGATGATTTTTTCTTAAATAAATATTTTGGTAAGAGATTTTCAATCATTGTTAATAATGATTTTAGTTTAATTTAAGTTAAAAATATTTTCTAACTTAAACTTAATTAAAATGCAAAATAACTAATTGAAATTTAATAATTTATTTTCAATAAATCTAAAATGACATGATTTCATTAATCGAGCTTAGCTTGCTAAATTAAAGCTCAATATCTTAAATTTACTAGGCTTTGTTGATATATACTTGCGATCCCATTTGGCGAAATTTTTCACTCATTTCTTCCATGCCTTGTTTGGCGATTTGATCATTTACGACATCAATTACACCATGGCTTTCCTCATGTCCTTGCCCATGTCTTTCGCCATCGCTTCCACCATTGTTTGCGGTTTTGATTTCACTATTTTGATTATTGGAATTTTCAAGATTATTTTTTTTATTATTCAAATCATTTTCTTGTTTTTTTGCGAACTCCCTAACCTCTTGCGAAATTTTCATCGAACAAAATTTTGGTCCGCACATTGAACAAAAATGCGCAAGTTTTGCACTCTCTTTGGGAAGAGTTTCATCGTGAAAAGATCTAGCCATTTCAGGATCCAAACTCAAATTAAATTGATCTTGCCAACGAAACTCAAAACGCGCTTTCGATAATTCATCATCATGCATTTTGGCAAGTTGATTGCCCTTCGCTAAATCAGCAACATGCGCAGCTATTTTGTAAGTTATAACTCCAGTTCTAACATCATCCTTATTTGGCAAGCCTAGATGCTCCTTGGGAGTAACATAGCAAAGCATTGCAGTTCCAAACCAACCAATCATGCTTGCGCCAATTCCTGAAGTAATATGATCATAAGCTGGAGCAATATCGGTGGTAAGCGGTCCAAGCGTATAAAAAGGAGCTTCGTGACATAGCTTGAGTTGTTTATCCATATTCTCTTTGATCATGTGCATTGGCACGTGGCCTGGACCTTCGATCATAACTTGACAATCATGTTGCCAAGCGATTTTGGTAAGCTCGCCTAAAGTTTTAAGCTCAGCAAATTGCGCTTCGTCATTAGCATCGGCAATTGATCCTGGACGAAGTCCATCGCCTAGTGAAAAACTAACATCATACTGCTTTAAAATTTGACAAATTTCTTCGAAATTAGTGTATAAAAAATTTTCTTTGTGATGCGCTAAACACCATTTCGCCATAATTGATCCACCGCGCGAAACAATTCCCGTAACTCTATTGGCTGTAAGGTGAATATAAGATAACAAAACTCCCGCGTGAATTGTAAAATAATCAACCCCTTGTTCACATTGCTCAATTAAAGTATCGCGATAAATTTCCCAAGTTAAATCCTCAGCTACACCTCCAACTTTTTCTAAAGCTTGGTAGATCGGAACCGTTCCAACTGGCACTGGACAATTGCGAATTATCCATTCGCGAATATTATGAATATTTTGACCAGTTGATAAATCCATTAAATTATCAGCTCCGAAACGCGTTGCCCAAATCATTTTTTCAACCTCTTCTTCAACTGAAGAAAAAATTGCTGAATTGCCGATATTGGCATTGATTTTAACTAAAAAATTTCTACCAATAATCATCGGCTCAGATTCGGGGTGATTGATATTAGCTGGGATAATCGCTCTTCCGCGAGCAATTTCATCGCGCACAAATTCGGCAGTGATAATCAAAGGAATTGCAGCGTTAAAATTTTCGCCACGATAATTTTGGTCGCGAATTAATTTTTGACGATTCATATTTTCACGGATTGCCACATATTCCATTTCTTTGGTAATAATGCCCAAGCGAGCATATGCCAATTGAGTTGGAATTTTATTTTTTTTTGCGCGAAGAACTTTACTGACAGAATTGTTAAATTGTGGAACTGATTGTTTGCGATATTTTTGTGCGCTATTATCCTCTTCTCTAATAGTTCGACCCTGATATTCTTCAACATCTTCTCGCTGTTTAATCCAACTCGCTCTAAGTTTAGGTAAGCCTTTGGTTAAATCTATTTTATCAATAAAATTTTGATCACTATAAACTCCCGAAGTATCGTAAAGTGGAAAATTTTTTAATTGCGATGGTTCCGTTAAGCTAACTTGACGCATTGCAACTCTAACATCGCTAAATCTTTCACTTTCAACATAGATTTTTTGAGAAGCTGGGAATGGTTGTAAAGTAAGTTTTTTAGCAGAAATTGCTAACTCTTGATTATTGCTATTGTCTTTACTCATAAATCTATAAAAAAATTAATAATTAATCAAAGTAAACATTTTTTGTTTATTTCAATGAAATTATATTATGCCATTTCAATTTTAAATTATACCCCTGAATTTAAAGTCGAGATTTAAAGGCGAGTCTGCGCAATCCTAATTAAATTTAGGCGCGTAAGTAATATGAGACCTGAAAAATTCAAATCCATCATTTAAAATTATTAAGGGTTAATTAAAACAAAAAAAACTAGAGTAGCAAGGATTTTTATTGGCCTAGATTAAGATTTCTTTTAGAATTTACTTCAACAAATCGAATGGTTTATTGATAATTTTTTGGCGATAAATTTTGGTAATTAATTGCGCTAAAATTAGACAAAGAAACATTGCTACTATTGTATCGCTAACAAAATGCGCTCCTTTTAAAATTTGATAAAAACCTAATATCCAACCTAAAATTGTTACTATCAAAAAAGCCAAAATTTGTTGCGATTTTTTGTATAAAATAAAGCAAAAAATATACAAAGAAAAACCTGTAATTACATGACCAGCCGGAAAACATTGTCCTTTTTTTTCTTGCTTAAAATCAATTGGATAATTATCAAATATTTTTACATAAGGCTTATTTCCACCATATATTTCAAGCTGATTTGGGCAATAAATATTTGTAAATTTTTTGACATTCCCAGCAATTAGCGGAATTAAACATAAACCAATAATTATCAACAAAAGATCATGTTTTTTACGAGATAATTTATTTTTTTTATCGATAAATGAAAAAATGCATAGAGGTAAGATAGTCAAGATCAAAATCCCAAATATTATTTTTGGAAATTGATAAAAAATAAATTTTTTTACCGGTTCACTGCGATCAATGAACCAATTTTTTGTCGAAAAATCAAAAAAATAATTTTGTATTTTTACATCAATATCGCTAACTTGAAAGAGCCATAAACTCAATATAATCAAGACTAAATTGAGAAATAATAAAAAATTACTGAGATTGTTTTTGCTTAAAATTTTTGAGTTTATCATTTTTAAAAAGATAAGTTGCTACTTGATAATATTGAATTTGACGGTTAAGCATCGCTTCATCATAATTCTCAACAGCTCTTTCGATACTGCCATCATAACCAAATTTTTTAAATTCAACTTTGAAAAATTTTTGCTCTTTTTTTAATTTCAACAAGTAAAGATTATCGTCCTCGAGATAGCCTAAATCAGAGTAGGTACCAACAAAAGATCGCGCAAAATTATTTTTCTTAGATTCATTGGTTAATACATCAACGCCAAAAAATTTAGAATTATATGACAAGTTCATCAAGCCAAGAAGCGTTGGGGCAATGTCGATTTGACTGGCATTTTGTGAGTAAATTTTGGGGCGAATAATTTTGGGTGCATAAAAAATTGCCGGAATTTGATAACGCCAAATCGGTACTTCAATATTACCAGCCGAGCCAGCGCAATGATCGGCTACGAATAAAAAAATGGTTTGATCAAACCATTTTTTCTTTTGGGCTTTTTTAATTAACTGGCCAATCGCATAATCCGAATATTTAACCGCACCATCGCGATTAGTTTTCGAAGGAATATCAATTTTACCATCCGGATAACTGTATGGGCGATGGTTAGAAGTAGTCATTACCAAACTAATAAATTTTTTTCCAGCAGAAAATGAGTTATCAGCTTCTTTAATTGTTTTATCGTATAAGTCCTCATCAGCAACTCCCCAAACATTGTTAAAAGAAATTTCATCCTTAGAAAATTGTGGACGATCGACAATTTTAAAACCATTATTTTTGAAAAAATAATTCATATTATCAAAATATCCATCACCGCCATAAATAAATTTTGCCTCATAACCTCTATCCAAAAGTGGCGAGGCAATTGAAAAAAGATTTTCGTTATTTGGACGACGCACAATTGAATTTCCAGGTGTCGGTGGAATTGATAATGTTATAGCTTCCAATCCACGAACAGTTCGCGTTCCTGTAGCTTTTAAATTGGTAAAAAATAAACCTTGCTTGGCAAGTGCATCGAGATTTGGAGTGATATTTTGATTAGATCCAAAACTATTCATAAAATCAGCGCTCATGCTTTCCATGGCAATAATTATAACATTAAAATGTTGTTCATTGATATTTTTTTTATTGGTTATTAAGCGATCTATAGAATAATTGTTAAGAAATTTAGAATTTATTTCTTGTGAAGAAATTAAATTTTGTAACTCTTTAATTGCCTGTTGTTGATCGATTGTTTTGTAAAATTTCTCATAATCAATTTCATTATTACGATAGGCTGAAAATAGCTGATAAATGCCATTCCAGGAAATTTCTTTGAAATAGTTATTGTCAAAAAATTTATCAACTTTATTGCTGTCAATTGAAGCAAAAGCTAAAATCATTGCTAGAGCGTAAACAGTAAAAAATTTTAATCTTTTTATAAAATTTCGCTGAGTGATTTTTAAAAAATTTTGCCAAGAAAAATAGAAAATAATTAGCGCAATAAATGCAATTGCACCAAGAATTGCATACATCGGATAAGATTCAAAAATATTACCTATAACCTCTTGTGTATAAATCAAATAATCAATGGCGATAAAATTAAATCGCGCTTGAAATTCGTCAAAGAAAATAATTTCTGAAAAGAAAGAAAAAGTTATAGCGCCAAGAAACACTAGGTAGCAAACCCGTAAAAAAATCTGATGTTTTTTATTTTCAAAAAAAGAATTCTTACAAAGTAAATAATAAAACATTGGCAAGAGCGCTAGATATCCAAGAGCCAAAACATCAAAAAATAATCCAATCACAAAAACTTTAAGTAACGCAAAAGCAGTAATGTCAAGGTTTTGTCGCTCAAGAACCAAGAAGTAGATTCTTAAACAAAAATTCGCTCCTGCAAATAAAGTTAAAAATTTAAACCAAAAATATGAGAAACAATTGCCAGCCAATCTTTTATTTTCAGGCGATTCGTGATCTTGCATTATTTTTTAATTATTTTTTAAACATTTGGAGCATGCGCCAAGTAACGAGAAATCCACCAAAAATATTTATCGATGCAATGATAATTGCTACAAAACTTAAAAATGAAATGAATGAAAATTCTTTGGAACTTCCCAAGGCAATTATCGCCCCAACGATTACAACGCCTGATATTGCATTGGTAACAGCCATTAGAGGTGTATGAAGGGCTGGTGTAACTCGCCAAACAACAAAATAACCAATAAAACAAGATAAAACAAAAACGGTAAGCGCAAAAATTAGCGGACTAACGCCACCGCTGTAAGCACTTTGGTAACTTAATTCCATAATTTTGGAAACGAGTTGATCGGAATTTTTTGTGATCTTATCGCTTAAATCAATAATCTCTTGCAGGTTTGACATATGTATTCATGATTTGGTTGGGGCGGCAGGATTCGAACCTACGATGGCGGTATCAAAAACCGCTGCCTTACCACTTGGCTACGCCCCAATAATTTTAATCAGTAATTTTAAATATAAAATTCTAAGTAATATTTTAAATAATTTCGAAATTAATTTTTTAAATATTAACCATTCAAATAAAGTTTTTAATAAAACTTTTTTAGATTCTTTAAATTTAAGGGCTATAGTTTTAAGAATTTTCAAATTGCATGTCAATTAAAAATTTTTAAATTATTAAAATTTTTGCAATTAAGATTGAACGTACAGCTCTTTTGCGCGCTGTTCGAAGGCAAGCATCATTTTTTGTGTGGCACTCGTAAAAATTGCTGAAAGCATGGTGCTAAGCATTTTCGAGTTAAATTCAAATTCCAAAAAAAATTCAACCAAGCATTCTTGATCATTGATTTTGCTAAAATACCATTTGTTAATCAAGCTTTTAAAGGGTCCTTTAATCGCAACAACATCGACGAAATAATCGCCATTTTCAAGCATACCGAAATGAACATCGGAAGTATATTTTTCAAAAAAATTTTTAAAATTAATTAGCAATTCCGCTTGAAGATTATTGTGATTTATTTGTTTGATTATCTGCGCATTTTTACACCATGGCAAAAATTCACTATATTTTTCAATGTCAATAACCAAGTCATACATTTGCTTGGAGCTGAATTGCATAATTTTAGTTTCTCGCAAAGAAGCCATTTTTTTAAAAAAGTTTTTGTTGATTATTAAAGTTCGACATCGCCGAACTATCCATCATTTCTTGCATTTTTTTAGGATCAATTTTACCAAATTTATCCATCATTTTTCGCAATTGTTTATATTTTTTCATCAAGCGATTTACTTCTTGAATATTAGTTCCTGAACCCTTGGCGATTCTGTGTTTTCTTGAGGAGCTGAGCATCTCTGGATTGGCTCGCTCTTTTTTAGTCATCGACAAAATAATCGCTTCTTGCATAAGTAAATCTTTTTCCATGCCAGTCATTTGGCCAAGATGTTCTTTAATTTTTGCAGCACCTGGAATAAATTTCATTATTCCGCTTAAGCCACCAATTTTTTTCATGTTACGAATCTGCGAAAGAATCATGTTAAAATCAATTTGACCATCGCGCATTTTTTTAGCGTCTTTTTCTAATTCCTTAGCATCAAAAATTTCTTGAGCTTTTTCAACCAAGCTTACTACATCGCCCATACCAATGATTTGCGAAGCAATTCGCTTAGGATGAAATTCTTCAAAATCACTAATTTTTTCACCAATACCAACGAATTTAATCGGACAATTAGTGATTGATTTCATCGTCAAAGCGCATCCACCTCGCGCATCGCCATCGATCCTCGTTAAAATTGTTCCGGTTAAATTTAATTTTTGTTGAAAATTTTTAGCAACATTAACCGCATCTTGTCCGATCATTGCGTCGACAACGAGAAGAATTTCTTGAGCATTTACTGCATCGTTAATTGCTACCAGTTCCTGCATCATTTCTTCATTGATAGAAATACGCCCTGCACTATCGAGTATCAAAACCTCGTAACCACCTTCTTGAGCTTTCTTTTTTGCTTCTAAAGCCAATTGCAGTGGAGTTTTTTTTGGATTAAATTCCGTACAATCGATATTTATTTTTTGCGCTAAAATTCGCAATTGCTCTGAAGCAGCAGGACGATATGTGTCGAGAGAAGCTAGTAGTATTTTTTTGTGCTGTTTGGTTTTTAAACGCATTGCCAATTTAGCGGAAGTCGTGGTTTTTCCAGCTCCCTGTAGGCCAACCAGCAAAATGATAATTGGTGGATTGCTAGTAAAATTAATTTGCGCATCTTCACTACCCAAGAGCTCCACCAACTCATCATGGACAATTTTTACGATCATTTCTCCAGCTGAAACGCTTTTTATAACTTCTTGCCCTATAGCTTTTTGCCTAACTTTTTCGATAAAATCTTTAGCAACAACCAATGCTACATCAGCTTCCAGCAAGGCTAAACGAATTTGACGCAATGCCAATTCAAGATCATCTTGAGAGATAAATTTTTTGCCAGAAATTTGGTCAAATATTTTTGTTATTTTTTGTGAAAAACTATCAAACATGAATTAAATCTATTAACTTTTGTGGAAGTCTAGTTGGTTTAAAGTTTTGCTGATTTAGACAAACAATCTGAACTTCCAACTGCGCAATTAGTTGTGCAGATTTTGTTATTTCCTGCGTCATTGTCAATGAAACTTTATGAATTTCTTTGATTTTAACGCTGACGCTAATTTCATCATCTAATCGAGCTGGATATTGATATTCGATAGCACATCTTTTAACAACAAAAATTATATTTTCCATTTGCGCCAATAGAGCTTGGGAAATGCCGATACTTCGCAGAAAATCAGTACGAGCTCTTTCAAAAAATTTTAAATAATTGGCGTAATAAACTACACCTCCAGCATCAGTATCCTCATAGTAAATTCGATAATTAAATTGCTCGCTATTTTTTTTCAACATAAACAAAACAATTTGGAGTTTCATAAAGCTTTATTGCCACGCATTCTGCGTCAAAATTAATAAAAATTTTCGGACAAATCTCTTCAAGTAAATGTTTGGCGATATTCTCGGCAGTAGGATTATTTGGTAAATAGTAAATTTTTTGTTGAGTATTTTTACTTATCTCATCACCTAATTTTTTATCAGCAATTGACAAGATTGTGTTATGATCAAAATATTCGTCAATCCAGGAGCCAAGCACTTCGCGAATAACTCCAAAATCAATAACTCGCCCAACATCATCTAATTGTTTTGCACAAAAACTTGCCTCTACAACATAGCGATGGCCATGAAGCATTCGGCATTTACTTTCGTGATTGATTAAGCGATGAGCAGAATCAAATTCAATTTTTCTAACACAGATAATCATAAAAAAATATTTAAAATTATAAAATTAACAATATGCTTTCCTGCACACGATATTCAATAAATATAATTCTATGAATGATAAAATAATTAACCATCATGATTTTAATCAACAAAAAACTACGCAAATTTTAGCGAAATTAAAATTTAATGATCAAGGTTTAATAACGGCAATTGCCCAGGATTCTAGAACTAAAAAGGTTTTAATGCTAGCTTGGATGAACTTAGAAAGCATTAATAAAACTATTGAATCAGGTTATGCTACTTATTTTTCAAGATCAAGAAATGAGATTTGGCGTAAAGGTGAAACATCGGGAAACTTGCAAAAAATTATTGAAATAATTGCCGATTGTGATTTTGATTGTTTGTTGTTAAGCGTTGAGCAAGTAGGTAATGCATGTCATACTGGCAAAGAAAATTGTTTTTTTAACAAGATTCTATAATTATCTATTTTACTAAAATTCTTGATTTTCTCACTAAACTTTCAGCGCATTTTTTATAAGAAGAAATTTCTACGCTAGTTTTGGGTTTAAGAAAATTTTGATTTTTTTTTATGGTTAAATCTACTTTGCAAGATTCATTCAAATTAGCTTCTAAAGGTTGATTAGCTTGATTTAAAGGTGGTAAATTATTTTCTTTATTTTCCAAACTTATCTCATCATCAATTGCCAATAATTTGCGATGCACCTCATCAATTTCTTGCAATTCTTGCAAATTTTTTACAGCATAATGAGCTGATATTTTTGGCAATAAAAATAAGGTTGAATCGTAAATTTCTTGACGAATTGAACTTGCTTGACCTGGATTATTATCGTTATTATTTTTCCTAAAGTAATCGATTTTTTTGGGATTTTTTTCTTGACTCAACGTAGGAAATTCTAGGCGGGAATGCGTTTGCAATTGATGAGAATTGCCAAAATTTTTAAAATCTACATTTTGAAAAATTTCTTGTTTGAAATCATTATCTTCACTAAAATTTACAATTTCTCTAACTGAATTTATTTTAGCAAAATTTTCTGACATTTTTATTGAATTGAATTAACTGCGATTGAGTTAATTCAAATTCTTAAAGTTGTTATGTTCAATTTAATTTTGTTTTAAAAATTAAATTAAAAAAAATTGTTCTAAAAAGAAATAAAGAAATTAGGTAATTTTAAATTTTATTATTTATTTTAACTTA
>CAILUF010000212.1 GCA_903837365.1 uncultured Alphaproteobacteria bacterium
AAAAAAAATAAATCAATATAAAATAATGCAATAACTAAATTTACATAATTTATGTCAAATCTTCACAAAACTAAAGTATTAATAATAGGATCTGGTCCAGCAGGATATTCTGCAGCAATTTATTGTGCTCGTGCTAATCTCGAGCCAATTATGGTTAATGGCAATCAACCGGGAGGTCAATTAACCATTACCACTGAGGTCGAAAATTATCCAGGATTTGCTGAAGCGATTCAAGGTCCATGGTTAATGGAACAAATGGAAAAACAAGCTACTCACGTTGGAACAAAAATAATTTACGATCATATTTCGCAAGTCGATTTTTCTAAAAATCCATTTATTCTTAAGGGTGAATCTGGTGATGAATATCAAGCGCAAGCGGTAATAATTTGCACGGGTGCGCAAGCGAGATGGCTTGGACTTGAATCAGAAAAAAAATTTCAAGGTTACGGAGTTTCGGGTTGTGCAACCTGTGATGGATTTTTTTTCAAGAATAAGGAAGTAATGGTTATTGGTGGTGGAAATAGTGCAATCGAAGAAGCTTTATATTTAACCAATCATGCCAGTAAAGTTTATGTAATTCATCGTCGTGATAAATTTAGAGGTGAAAAAATTCTGCAAGATCGTCTTTTCAAAAATCCTAAAATTCAAGTAATTTGGAATAATGAGTTGCACGAAGTAATTGGTAGCGAAAATCCAAAATCAGTTACTCATGCTAAATTAAAAAATACTGTTGATGGAAAAATTTCTGAAATGAAAATTGATGGAATTTTTATCGCAATTGGCCATAAACCAAATTCCGATATTTTTAAAAATACCGGTTTAGAAATTGATAATGAAGGATATTTAATTACCAAGCCTAACTCAACTGCAACAAACATCCAAGGAGTTTTTGCAGCTGGAGATATTCAAGATAAAATTTATCGTCAAGCAATTACTGCTGCTGGAACCGGATGTATGTCAGCACTAGAAGTTGAAAAATTTTTGTCCCATTAATTTATAATAAGTTTTTAACAATTTATTTTCTTAAAGTTATAATTTATTTTTTTATTGTAAATTTTCTTTAACTTTTAAATAAATTAATGAACAAAAAAAATGCTTTCTCTCTAATCGAACTTTCAATTGTAATTTTAATAATTGGCATTTTAGTTGCAGGTGTTACCTCTTCATCTCGATTGATAAGAGCGATGAAATTAATTTCAGTAAAGCAATTAACCCAAAGCTCTCCCGTCTTAACAATCCCTGATTTATTAGCTTGGTTTGAACCAACCAAAGAAGGAATATTTGGATCGGGAAGTGCAGGAACATACACTCAATTAGCTAATCCTGATGATGGTCAAAGAATTGCTACTTGGAAAGATGGCAATCCAAGATTAACTGCAGGAAGTGAAATTGTTGCAACCCAAACTACCATTGCAAACCAACCACTTTACGTTGAAAATGGCATGAATGGTTTACCTAGTTTAAATTTTGTCGATGATGATTTTTTGCAATATGACGATAATATCGGAGGATCAATAGGAGCAACATTATTCATGGTTTTTAAGCCTCATGATTATTTTACTTATAGGCAAACATTTATGGGTGGTGGGATTTATTTTAGCAATAGCAGTCCCGACGGGTCAAAATGTTTAACATTTATTCATGTTAATAATACTACTTATCATGGAGTTTGGACATCAACTAATACGGTTTCTTCTTTCAACACAACTAGTACATCTATATGTAGATTTTTATATCGATCAGGATCTATTCAAACTTTTACCAATGGGGTAGGCGATACTCCCATAAATGTTGGATCGGCTCAACCATTATCCAGAGCTGATATGAATCCTCAGCCAAATTTTACTAAAGATATCATTGGATCTAATGGTAGAGCTGCTGAATATCAATATAATTTTCATGGATATATTGGCGAAATAATTGTTTATGGTCGGGGATTAAAAAATGATGAAGTAATTGATGTCGAAAAATATCTTTCCAAAAAATGGGGAGTTAAATTGCCATATTAATAACATCATTTGCAAAAAAATTTACTTCTAAAAAGCCAATTTATAAAATCTCAATTAAACTTAATACTTTATAAATATTATGAGAAATATGGCCAAAAAAAATGCTTTCTCCCTAATCGAACTTTCAATTGTAATTTTAATAATTGGCATTTTGGTTGCAGGTGTTACAACTTCTTCGCGTTTAATTAGAGCAATGAAATTAATTTCAGCAAAGCAATTAACGCAAAGCTCTCCCGTCTTAACAATCTCTGATTTATTAGCTTGTTTTGAACCAACCAAAGAAGGAATTTTTGGATCGGGAAGTGCAGGAACTTACACTCAATTAGCTTAATCCCGATGATGGTCAAAGAATTGCTACTTGGAAAGATGGCAATCCAAGATTAACTGCAGGAAGTGAAATTGTTGCAACGCAAACTACCATAAACAATCAACCGTTCTATGTTGAAAATGGTATTAATGGATTGCCAACTTTAAATTTTGTTGATGATGATTTTTTGCAATATGTTGATAATGTTGGATTATCGACGGGTGCAACAATTTTTATTGTATTTAAAGCAAATGATTTAATGAATGATCGTCAAATATTTGTAGGTGGAGGAGTTGATTTTGGAGCTACTGGTGCTAAATGCATAGGATTAGCACATTTAAATGGCGCGTCTTGGTATGGCGGATGGAGTTCATCAAATGCACTCTCATACAACACGAGCGACAAAATGCTTTGTAGATGGAGTTATCGAAACGGCATTTTACAAACTTTTATGAATGGAAGTCCAGGATCATCATTTAATATTGGAGTTTATCCACTAAGTAGAATTTCTTCGCCACAAATCTTTACAATAGATTACATTTCTACACAATATATCGATAATGTAACATCGAATTTTCATGGCTATATTTCTGAATTAATAGTTTTTGGCAGAGGATTGAAAGATGATGAAGTGGTCGATATCGAAAAATATCTTGCTAGAAAATATGCGATAAAATTAACTTATTAATAAATAATTGTTAGTAATTGTTTTAAAGAAAATAAGT
>CAILUF010000213.1 GCA_903837365.1 uncultured Alphaproteobacteria bacterium
ATAATTCATAGAAAAAACTAGAATTCAATATTTGATTTTAGCGAAGATTAACCAGTATTTCCTTGGCTTTATAGCTGTCGATTAATGATTGTGCCAAATCAATTCCATCTTCAATTCTTTTAACAATATCGCAAAGCATTAAAGCGTAAGCTGAATTTAAAACTACAATATCGCGATAAGGTGATTTTTCACCATCCAAAAGAGCAATTAATTTTTGCGCATTGTAATTCGCATCTCGACCAGCTATGGCTTCATGAGCAACTAACTTAAAATTAAATTTTGTTGGATCGATAATTTGCAATTCGCCAATTTCACCATTTTTTACTTCCAATAAATAACTTTTATTAGAGATAGAAATTTCATCCATTGAATCAAAGCCATTGACAATATAAGCGTGATTTTTTGAATCTAGCGCAATGACATTAGCAATTTTATTCATGGTATCAAAACGCGAAGTACCAATGAGCTGAAGGTTTGTTTTGGCAGGATTAAGGAGCGGACCAAGAAAATTAAAAATAGTTGGTTCTTTAAGTTTTTGACGAATTGGGGAAATTTTTTTAAGGGCAGGGTGAAAAAAAGGAGCAAATAAAAAAGCTAATTTTTTTTCCCGTAAATTTCTTTCAAGAAAGTTTTTATCTTCACTAATTTTAATTCCCAATTCAAAGAAAATATCAGCCGATCCAGATCTTGAGGAAATAGCTTTATTGCCATGTTTGGCAACACAAACTCCTGAAGAAGCAAGAATAAACGAAACCGCAGTTGATACATTTAGGGTATTTAATTTGTCGCCACCCGTTCCACAAACATCAAGACAATTCTGTGGAGCATTAATCGAAGTCATTTCTTGTCTAAGTGCTTGAATAGAGCCGATAAAAGCATTGTTTGGTAAATTATAAAAATTTAGATCAACAAGAAATTTTATTATAAAATTTTCATCATATTTGCCATTAAAAATATCGCAAAAAATTTCATAAAATTGTTTAGAAGAATAGTTGGGGATGTCATTAGTTAATCTATGTTGAAAATTATTCATAAAAATAAATTAAAAATCTTTTATTTAATTGTAATTAAATTGATTAAACTAAATTAAGTTTAAAAAGTTCTTGATAATTTCTAAACCATGTTCACAAGCAATGGATTCAGGGTGGAATTGTACACCATAAATTTTTAATTTTTCATCAGCAATTGCCATAATAATTTTATCATTCGTTTCGGCAGAAATTTTAAAATTCTTAGGAAGAGTTTCGCGATCAATAATTAAAGAATGATATCGCGTAGCCTTAAATGGCGAGGAAATATTTTTAAATAAATTTTCTTGTTGATGAAAAATTTCACTAATCTTGCCATGGAATGGATAGGTGTTGATAATCTTTCCGCCGAAGGCTTGACCAATTGCTTGATGGCCAAGACAAACCCCAAATATAGGAATTTTTCCAGCAAAATTTTTGATAACTTCCAAACAAATCCCGGCATCATCAGGAGTGCAAGGACCGGGAGAAATCACAATAGCTTGTAAATTTAATTTTTTAATTTCTTCAATTGAAATTTTATCATTACGCCTGACTATAACTTCATTTGCACCAGCCAGAATTAAATAGTGATAAAGATTGTAAGTAAAGCTATCGTAATTATCGATCAGTAATATCATTTTATTTAAATTTTATGATAATCCTCAAGATTATATTCATCAACTTGCACGGCATCGAGCATGGCTGTTTTGGCATCATGCAATTGATGTTTATCTTGCAAATTAATTAAACCTTTTTCAAAGGATAGATCAATTAAATCATGAACAGGTTTATTTGGCAAGTATCCAGATTTAACAGCCTTTTTAATTTTTTGTGAAGCGATTTGTGAAATTTCATTGAGATACATAGCATTTTCAAGTCGACCCAAATTATCAAGACGATCTTTGCTGACATAAATTCCAGCAGTCAAATCATCACGAGCTTTACCATTTTTAACGATATTGTTAACTACTTTTTTTCCAAGATTATCGTTTGACTCAGTGCAAAAAATATTAAAACGCGCAAATAATGCAAAAGGCAAAATTAACAATTTACCAAATGGACCAAAAATATTTTGATAAATTCCATCAATGCCTTTTTGAGCTTTAGTTAATTGCTCGCGTAAAGCATGCTCAGCTATACTTTTTTCTAGTATATCGCGATTATTAAATTCATATTTGCGAAGAATCGACAATGCTAAATACATCGCCGATAAAACATCGCCAAATCTGCCATTTAACTTTTCTTTGCGTTTTAGATTTCCGCCGTAACGTGCTAAAGCAAAATCAGCAAGTACTGCAAAGGTTGCACTGCACCAGGCAATTTTTTTTCGATAAGTAACCGTTAGGTCGCGAGAAAAATATTCGGCAGGATGAAGATCCCAATATCCCCGTGTAACTGACAATAAAATTGAGCGTAAAATATTGCTAAATAAATTACCGATATGACTAAAGAATTCATGATCAAACGCTTTTAAATCATTATTTTGCAAAGCAAGAATTTCTTTGTAA
This sequence comes from uncultured Alphaproteobacteria bacterium, assembly GCA_903837365.1. Lineage (GTDB taxonomy): Bacteria > Pseudomonadota > Alphaproteobacteria > Rickettsiales > UBA1997 > CAILUF01. The sequence continues at coordinate 2,519 of CAILUF010000213.1, forward strand.
GCATGAGGATGTGACATGATTGAACCTTGTCCAAACTGAATGAGACTGCGCGTCATGACATTCGATCCTTCAACAGTAATTGAAATTGGCGTTGAAAAATAAGCATTAGCTAAAATATTTCTTGGACCGCGAATGATTGCGCTACCTCCTAAAATATCCATGCCATCATTGATATTTTGACGATAAATTTCGGTTGAATGATATTTAGCGATTGCGCCAATTACCGCTGGTTTAATTCCTGAATCAACCGCTCCAGCAGTGAATCTACGCATTGCATCAAGCGCATAAGTTCGTGAAGCAATTCGTGCAATAATTTCTTCTACGCCTTCAAATTTTGAAATTGCCGTACCAAATTGTTCGCGAATACTTGCATATGCAGTAACGGTGCGAACAACTAATTTCGATCCACCGCAACTTGTGGATGGAAGTGAAATTCCTCGACCAACCGATAAACATTCCATCAACATTTGCCAACCCTTGCCAAGTCCAGCTTGCGCACCAATTACAGCATCGATATCAATGATTACATTTTCACCATTAATTGGCGAATTAACAAAAGGAGTAGCGAGTGGATCATGTCTGCGACCTTGTCTAACTCCAACGGTATCGTAGGGAATTAATGCGCAGGTAATGCCAATTTCTTCTTGTGGAAAAATTAAATGCTGTGGATCGCGTAATTGAAATGCCAATCCAATCAAGCTAGCATAAGCACCAAGCGTGATGTATCTTTTATTCCAATTTAAACAAATTTTGATTTTGCCATCATTATCTTTAAATAAAACGCCGTTAGAAATTATCGATGTTGCATCGCTTCCTGCGGTTGGTTCGGTTAATGCAAAACAAGGTAATTCTTGGCCATTGGCTAAGCGCGGAAGATAATAATTGCGTTGCGCATCAGTTCCATAATGCATTAGTAATTCAGCTGGTCCGAGTGAATTAGGAACCATTGTGGTAATTGCCAAAACCGCTGAGCGCGAAGCAAGTTTTTCAACTACACAACTATGCGCATAAGCTGAAAAACCTCTTCCACCATATTCTTTGGGAATGATCATGCCAAAGAATCTTTTTTCACTTAAATATTGCCAAACTTCGGGAGGTAAATCACGACGTAATTGCACTTCATAATCTACGCACATTCTACAAACTTCCTCAACCTCATTATCTAAGAAAGATTTTTCTTCATCCGAAAGTTTGGGATAATTTTGATTAAATATTTTATCGAAATTTGGTTTACCAGAAAATAATTCGCTATCAATCCAGGTGTTTCCTGAGGTTAAAGCAATTTTTTCAGTTTCAGAAATTTTAGGTAATAAGCCTAGTTTTTTTATTATGATGATAACTGGTTTGGTAATTGTATAACGACGAATAAATTTAAAACTGAAAGTAATCGCCGTGATTAAGTAAGATGTTAAAAAAACTTCCGATGGATTAAATTTTAATAAGTAAATTCCCAATACAAAAAAAAGAAAAATCGCTCTTAAGCGAAGGTATATGAAGGTCAAGAGGACAAGGAAAATTAGTGGATCGAAAAAGGGAATTTCATTAAAAAAAAGACCTAAGGTTTCAATAAATGAAGATGAAGATAACATATTTTATTAGTGTTTATTGGTTAATATTAGCTATTAACATTTTTCATTAATTCACAAGAATTCTTAACTAATTGACGAATTTGGTTAATGTAAGAAGCTCTCTCATTAACTGAAATAGCTTTTCTGGCATCAAGTAAATTAAGAATATGACTTGCTTTTAAAGCTTGTTCATAAGCAGGTATAGCTAATTTTTTTTCTGCTAAAAATTGAGATTGATGTTTAGATTCATTAAAATTTTTAAACAAAACTTCTATGTTACTATGCTCCAAAATGAAGTGAGAATTTTCAATTTCACTTTGTTTGAAAATATCTCCGTAAGTAAGTAAGTTAGTCTGAGAATTTGGATTATTCCATTTAATATCAAAAATATTATCAACACCCTGAAGATGCATGGCTATTCGCTCTAAGCCATAAGTTATTTCTCCAGAAATTATTTCGCATTCAATTCCACCAACTTGTTGCATGTAAGTAAATTGAGTAATTTCCATACCGTTAAACCAAACTTCATAGCCTAAGCCAGATGCTCCAACCGAAGGATTTTCCCAATCATCTTCTACAAAACGAATATCATTATTTTTGCTATCCAAGCCAATTAAATCAAGACTTTGCAAATAAAGGCTTTTGATATTTTGAGGAGCTGGTTTTAACAAAACCTGCATTTGATAATAATGACCTAAGCGATTGGGATTTTTACCATATCTTGAATCTGTAGGTCGACGACAAGGTTGAACATAAACAACCTGCCAAGGTTTTTTACCAAGAGCACGAAGAATTGTTGATGGATGGAGAGTTCCAGCTCCAACCTCAATATCGATTGGTTGAAGTATTGCGCAACCTTGACTTGCCCAGAAATTTTGTAAATCTAAAATAATTTGCTGAAATGATTTCATGAAATTTTATTTTTTACAAAGATATTTTATGCAATGATTTCAGTTTGAGCGAAGAAAAAGGCAATTTCATTTTTAGCATTTTCTAAACTATCTGATCCATGTACACTATTTGCTTCGATCGATAAGGCAAATTCCTTACGGATCGTTCCAACTTCTGCATTAGCAGGATTGGTTGCACCCATAATATCGCGATTTTTTGCGACAGCATTTTCGCCTTTTAAAACTTGGATTAAAACTGGTCCTGAAGTCATAAATTTTACTAAATCTTTGAAAAATGGACGTTGATTATGAACTGCATAAAAATCTTGGGCATTTTTTTCAGAAAGTTGTAACATTTTTGATGCTACAATTTTCAAACCTGCCGATTCGAATTTAGTATTGATTTTGCCGATTAAATTTCTTTCGACTGCATCAGGTTTAATTATTGAAAGAGTAGATTCTATAGCCATATGATAAAATAAAGATGTTGAAATAATTTGCTTAGTTGACTAAGTTAATTTTAGACGTAAACTAAAAAAAAATTAAAGCTTAACTGATTTGCAAGTCAAGTGTAGAATTTAATTTTGATTATTTTATTTTTAAATTATTTCTCAAGTTCTTTATGAAAAATCAATTAAACCTAACAGAATTATTAACAATAATTCAAAGTAAAATAAATTCACAAGATGACAAATCTTACATTAAAAATCTTTGTCAAAAGGGCATTGAAAATGTAGCCCAAAAAGTTGGTGAAGAGTCTGTGGAAGTAGTTATAGCAAGCTTATTATATCAACAACATCTTCTAAATAATTCTGCGGAATCGGCAAAATATCGTCAGGATATGGTGCAATTTCGTCAAAATTTAGTAAATGAATTTTGTGATTTATTTTTTCATAGTTTAATTTTGATGGAGCAAAATAAAATTTCGCTCGAAGATATTTTTACAGAATTTTTTAACCGCAATCAAAAATAACATGAATGAAATAAGCCTTACTAAATCAGCCTTAGCGAGAATCAAGGAGATTAAAAATAAAATTGAAAATAAAAATAAATTTTTAAGAATCGCTGTTGATTCTGGAGGTTGTAGCGGATTTCAATATATTTTTAGTCTTGATGAAAAAAATAATGATGATGATTTGTTAATTTATGTTGAAGAATCGCAAAAATTGGTAGTTAGCGATAATCAATCATTGCAATTTCTACAAGGTTGCGAAATAGATTTTGTTGAAGAATTAGGAGCGCAATATTTCAAGGTGAATAATCCTAACGCCAAAGCAAATTGCGGTTGTGGACAATCTTTCAATGTTTGATTTTTTTAAAAATGTTAAAATAAAATTTAAAAAATTTTGATAAATTTAAATTTTAAAATCACTACCTAAATAGACTTTTCTAACTTGCTCATTTTCAATAATATCTTTTTTGGAACCGGATGTTAAAATTTTTCCATCATAAACAAT
>CAILUF010000214.1 GCA_903837365.1 uncultured Alphaproteobacteria bacterium
GATTTTGAGTTCGGAGATTTATTTGCTTTACTACCTTGAGAAAATTGTTGATATAACTTATTTGCAGAGCTACTTTTTAATCCTTTGTTGAAAATTTTTTCCTCTAATTCCTCAGGAGAAATATCATAAAAACTTCCATGCTGTTTTGAAAAATATTGTCCACTAACCCTACCGAATAATGTTGATTTTTCTGAACGTAATTGCTGAAGCGCATCAACTTCAATCTTTTTTCTTCTTAATAAATCCTTTTGGCAAATTTGCTCAATTTTTTTTGATAAAAATTGCTCTTCAACTTCATTTATAGAAGTTGGTAATTGATTGCTTTGCGCTATTTTCAATAAATCATTCGTAAGTAATGAGATAAATTCTTCCTTCTTCCAGCTATTGGCAAGAGAAGTCATTTCATTCATATCTAAATCTGAAATTTCCAATTGCTTAAGTTTTGCAATTCTAGCAGATTCAATTGTCGATAATTTATCCAGCAATTTTGCTATGAAATCAAGTTCAGAAATTTCCAGAATTCTTATGCCATCATTATCGAATATTTCTTTGGTTATATTTCTAGCAAGAAATTCGCAGAGCGGTTTTTTATCCTCTCCAACATTCAATTCAAGGATCTTGCGAAATTCATTAATTTCATCTCGTGAAGGCGAACAATCTCTTTGATAAAAATTATAAGCCCAAATATTTATCTCTGGCAAAATATGATCAATACCACATTTTAATTTATCATTAATGCAATCAATTGAGCGGAAATAATTTAAAAAAACTTGCGCTTCCTTATCGAAAGTTGGATTGATTTTTTTTATTTTATCGATATGATCTTGCGCGTTATCAAAGACATGTTGAGTAATTATTTTTTGGTTTAAATATTTAAAGAATTCCTCGCTAATTAATGACGATGATTGATCTAAACATTCCGATTTTATAGCCTTAAGCCCTAGAGATAACTCATTTGATGATTTTTCAATGCAAAGATTTTTTAGCATCACGATCAATAAAACATTGCGATCATTTGAATTTTTATAAAATTCATCATCGATCATTTTTTTTAATGTTTCAATAAAACTACGATCATCTTTCTTTGTAAATATTTGCGAAAAAATATTAATTAATTGACATGCAAAAATATTTTTCTTGCCAAGATCCGTTGAAAATGAATGTTCACCACGAAAATCTTCGATTGCCATTTCCATTGACTTAACGAGAGAAAATATTACATCAAAAATTAATTCTTGCTGATCTTTTTTGGCATCATATGAATCTTCAACCTTACCTAAAAAATCTAAAATCAAACCATTTCTTGAAGCTAAACTTTGATAATCAGCATATTTTGTAAATGATTTAGAGGATGTTTTTTGCGATAAACGATCCCAATCTATCATGAATCTGTAATCCGTCTCTAATTCATCTTCGCTATATTTCGCAAGATCAATTAATAATGAAAAGAATTTTTTAAATTCCAAATTATCCAAAGATAAAAATTTATCTGAATGCATATTTTTTTTAGTTTATAATAATTAATTTAACGAGTTTATATATTTTAAAACAAGATTATAACTTTGTATATTTTTTATTA
>CAILUF010000215.1 GCA_903837365.1 uncultured Alphaproteobacteria bacterium
AAAATAAAATTTATAATTAATCTAGAAATTTATTTAGATTATATTATTAATTAATTTTTGGTTTAACTCCTAATAGCGGTGCAATATTTTTAACAATTGTTCCAGCAACTGGTGCAGCAACCATTCCTGCGGTATTGAATATATAATTTGGTCGATCAAAAATTACATAAACCAAATAACGCGGTTTTGATATCGGAAAAACTGCCACAAAAGAAACAAGATTTTGACCTTCATTATAACCGCCATATTCAGCTCGTTCAGCAGTTCCAGTTTTTCCACCAACTTCATATCCAGCAATATTGGCATTGCGTCCAGTTCCATCTTCAACAACTTTTCTCATTAATCCTCTCATGATTTTAGAAGTTTCTTCGCTTATTACAATTTCACCTTCTGGAATTTCAGTAGTTTTTAAAAATGAAACTTCGCGTAAAATTCCACCATTGACAATTGCGCTCACCGCTTTAGCAAGATGCAAGGGCGTAATAGCTATACCATGTCCATAAGCAATAGTATAAAGATTTATTTCTCGCCAAATTTTTGGAGAAATTGGTCGACCAAGCCCTGGAAACTCAGTATCAATTTTTTTTAAAAAACCCAATTTACTTAAAAATTCTTTTTGATTACCTGCGCCAATTTTTTCAGCAATTTTAACCGTACCGATATTTGATGATTCAGTAAAAATTTTCTGCACTGACATTTCGCTATCTCCGCGATCATGGTCTTTAATGGTAAATCTGCCATATTTGATCGGATCGGCAACGGAATAAATATCGGTTAATTTAACTAAATCTTTTTCAAATGCCAAAGCATTGGTGAAAATTTTCATAACCGATCCAAGCTCGTAAACACCGCTTGTAACGCGATTAAAGCGTTGATCCGATCCAGCATCGCTTTGAATATTTGCATCAAAAGCAGGAAGGGATGATAATGCTAAAATTTCTCCCGAATTAACATCCATAATTACCCCTGCTGCAGCTTTGGCTTTGTATTTTTCGTAACCGTTAAATAATTCATCGCTTAAAATATCTTGTACTCGAACATCCATCGCCAAAAATAAATCCTGATTTTGCGCTAGAGCTCGATCATATTGCATCTCAATACCTGAGAGACCTTTGCGATCAAGATCGACATAGCCAACATAATGGCTAGCGATTGATTTTTGTGGATAAACACGAATCATGTCATCTTCAAAAAGTAATCCTGCTATTCTCAATTTTTTGACTTCCTCAACTTGCATTGGCGTGAGATTGCGTCGAATTAAAATCCATTGTTTACTATTTTTCCCATCAGAAATTTTTTTAAGAATTTCTTGATAAGATAAATCCTGAAAAATTTGCGCCAAGCCAGATGAAATCGCTTGCGGATCTTTAACTAAAACTGAACTTACATAAAGAGATTTTGTTTTTAAATCAGTAGCAATTAAAACTTTATTACGATCATAAATATTTCCTCTTCTGCCAGATTTTCGTGTGTCATAGATGCCACTAATTTTAACTTTGTCACCCATGACCACGACAAATAACATTCGCAAAATTACTAGGCTAAAAGCGGTTATTATGCAAAAATAAATAAATGCTAATCTGGTTTTTTTTATATTGATTTCAGTCTTCAAAATAATTTTATAAATTTTAAATTAAATTTTAATTTCAGCGATAAGCTTTTTTACAGCTTCTACGGATTTATCAAAAGCGATTTTTTCATCATCATTAAGTTTTATTTCGATAATTTTTTCTACACCATTTTTACCGATAATCGCTGGAACGCCGATATAAAGATCTTTTACACCATACTCACCATTGAGTTTGCACGCAATTGGTAAAATTTCTTTTTTATCGTAAAGAAAACTTTCCGCCATAGATATTGCCGAAGTAGCTGGCGCATAAAAAGCCGAACCATTGCCAAGTAATTTGACAATTTCAGCTCCGCCATCTCTGGTTCTTTGCACAATTGCATCGATCCTTTCTTTTGTAGACCAATTCAAAGCCAATAAATCTGGAATTGGAATACCAGCGATAGTTGAATAACGAATCAAAGGAACCATGGTATCGCCGTGACCTCCCAAAACACAAGCATGAACGCTATCAACCGAAACTCCAAACTCACGAGCTAAAAATAAAGACATACGTGAAGAATCAAGAACTCCAGCCATTCCAACAACTTTACTTGCAGGTAATCCTGAAATTTTTTGCATAACATAAACCATCGCATCAAGCGGATTGGTAATGACGATTACAAAAGCATTGCTAGCATATTGCTTAATATTTTGCGCAACATTGGTAATTATTGCAGTATTGGTATTTAACAAATCATCGCGACTCATTCCGGGTTTACGCGCTATTCCTGCGGTTACAATTACAACATCCGCGCCATTAATTACTGAAAAATCTGAGCTTGCTAAAAAAGTTGCATCGTAATTTTCAACTACCGAAGATTGCTCTATGTCAAGAGCTTTACCTTTTGCCACACCCTCATTAACATCAACCATGACAACATTGCCGAGTTTTTTTAAACCGATTAAATGCGCTAGAGTACCACCGATATTACCCGCTCCGATTAGTGCGATAAGTGGTTTTTTATTTTGTGAAAAGTTATTGTCTTTTGTCATAAATAGTTATTTTTAATTTTAAGTTAAAGATGTTTAGTAATTTCCAATAATATTTGTTCAATATTTTGCGAACCATCAATTTTTTTTATACGCTGATTTTTATCAGCTAATTTCAAAAATCCACTACGAACTTTTTGATGAAATTCCAATCCCAATTTTTCGTAACGATTATTATCGATTCGCGAGTTAATTCTTGCAAATGCTTGCTCAACATCGACATCGATTAAAAAAGTTATATCAGGCTCAAAATCCTTAAGAGTAATTTTTTGAATCTGCTCAATCACTGCAAAATCAACTCCGCAAGCGCTTCCTTGATAAGCATAAGTTGAATCAAAAAAACGATCACAAATCACCACCTTACCTTGCTTAAGCGCTGGCTTAATGACTTGCTCAACATGCTCGAGACGCGCTGAAAAATTAAGCAAAATCTCAGTTAGCGCTTGCATATTATTGAACTTTTCAGCAAGTAAAATTTTGCGAATTTGCTCAGCAATTTCGCAACCTCCCGGTTCACGGGTTAGAATTGCATCAATTTTTTTTTGTAAAAAAAACTCTTGCAATTTTTTTGATTGAGTAGATTTTCCAGATCCCTCAATTCCTTCGAATGTAATAAACAAATTTTTTTTCATCTATGCAAAATCCTCAGAATATTTTAATAACTGGCGCAAGTAGCGGTATCGGTCGCGCCTTAGCAATTGCTTACTCTAAACCCGATGTAAATTTATTTATTTGCGCCAGAAATAAACAAAATTTACTTCAAACTAAAACTATTTGCGAAAATTTAAAGGCAAATGTTTTTATTAAAATTCTTGACGTTTGCGATCAATTAGCAAGTAAAAATTGGATCGATGAAATTGAACAAAATTTTGCTCTAGATTTAATAATTGCCAACGCTGGAATTTCAGCTGGAACAGCGCAAGGTAGCGAAAGTTTTATGCAAGTTAAGGAAATTTTTGATACCAATATTTACGGCGTAATCAACATCATTCATCCTGCAATTGAAAAAATGATTATTCGCAAGAAAGGTCAAATCGCCATCATCTCTTCACTGGCAGGTTTTCGTGGACTACCAAGTTCTCCAGCTTATAGCGCAAGTAAGTCTGCGGTTAGGGTTTACGCTGAAGGTTTACGAGGAAATATGAGTAAATTTGGAATTGCAGTAAATGCGATTTGTCCGGGATATATCAAATCAAACATGACTGCCCAAAATAATTTTTATATGCCTTTATTGATGGAAGTTGAGGATGCTTGCAAAATTATTATCAAAGAACTTGCGAAAAATAAATCGCGCATCGCCTTTCCTTTCGGCCTTTATTTTGTAGTTTGGTTGGCAACTTTAATTTCAACAAAAATTACCGATCCAATATTTGCCAAATTACCTAGCAAAAAAGCCTTAACAAAAAATAATTAGAAATATTTTTTTGTTAGAAAATATTAGTTTTAAATAATTTATATTATTTTACTTTTAGATCGTGCATTCGCAACGAGTTGTTTGGTTTTCAGGTCGTGCTTACGCAACGACGGGATTACTTAGGTCGTGCTTACGCAACGACGGGATTACTTAGGTCGTGCTTACGCAACGACAGGTTGTTTTTCAGGTCGTGCTTACGCAACGACGGGATTACTTAGGTCGTGCTTACGCAACGACGGGTTGTTTTTTTAAGGTAATTTTTAATAAAAATCCGATTTTTATAGATTCAATGTTTTCAAGGTCTGGTAGATTATTTACTACTAAATTACTACTAAATTACTACTAAATTACTACTAATTTCCACGATGGAACTCTATCAGATCCGTAATTTTTTATGATGTTTCTCTTATTTAATTTAGACAAAATATTGTTAATTTTTCTAGCTTTTTGTTCCTCATTTAGAATTCCTGGTAAATATTTCCAAACCAAATCATTGATTTGTTTTCTAGTTTGTCCATTTTGAAAGTTGCTTAAATGTTTAATAATAAAATTACTAATTTCATCATCGCAAAAACCTTTTTTTTCGGTATGCTCAGCCTCCCTACCCAACATTTCAGCTACTTTAATTGACAAAATGTAATTTGGTCTTCTTCCTTCAATTAACTTCTCTTTATGAAGCTTTCTAGCATCATTTTCATCGACTTCATTACCTCGGTTTTTTTGAATTTTATCTAACATAATGGTTTTATAAAAATCCATATCGCCTTTATTTATCAATATTTCCGTAAATTTTTTATCGATTTCCTTACCATAAATTTCTAAATTAGTTTCATCAAATTCACTATTGTAAAAATAAGTTGGCAATGGAAAATATTTTTTTCTTTGCGCTTCGTAAATAGATTTAACTCCAGATCCAAGCTTATCAATCATTCCAAGCTCTCGCATCGCATCAACTAAAGCTTTATTTCGATATTTAGTTGCTACCGATTTTATTTCCAATATATAATCTTCGGCTCTTCCATCGTAGAAAATTCCTGCATTTATAAAAATTAATTTATCAATTTTTTCTACTATTGCGATTCTTTTACCAGCAAAATAATCTTGATGAGCAATGCAGTTATGAAGGGCTTCAAGAAAAACTTTTTGATCATATTTATCAACCTCTCGAGCGATTAATTCATTTGCTCTATTTTTAAGCAATATTATTAATATGTATATTTTTTTACTTAAATTAACAAGTTACATTAAATTATTTTATATTTAAATAACTTGTAAAACTATCTTTTATATATCGCCTCGATAACTGCCTTTCTAAGCGTATATTGATTAATCATAAAACTTGCAAGAGCTGGGGAGGAATTTTCTTTTAAATCAATTTTATCAACTGATAAGGCATATAAGGTAAAAATATAACGATGTTTTTTGTCACCTACAGGTGGACAAGGTCCACCATAGTTAAAAGAACTAAAGTCATTGCGAATTTGAACGATTCCATCTTTTAAATTAAAATTATTTTCTGCGCTAAATCCTCGTGGTAATTCCTTGTAGTTTACAGGGATATTTAAAACCAACCAATGCCACCATCCACTCTGAGTTGGAGCATCTGGATCGTAAACTGTAAGTGCAAAACTTTTGGTACGAGGTGGTACGCTAACCCATGAAATTTGCGGAGAAATATTTTGACCATTACATCCGAAACCATTAAAAATAAATTTATCATCAACTGGCTTTCCGCCTTTTATATCAGAACTTTTTACTCTAAAATCAACACCTGAAGCTTGAGTTTGATTTAAACTGCAT
>CAILUF010000216.1 GCA_903837365.1 uncultured Alphaproteobacteria bacterium
AAATACTTTAAAATCAATGCTTAAGCGCAGACTTGGATTAAGGCATAAGACCTGAAAAGATAATTTTATTTTTTCAATATTGCAATTTATTTTTTTGAAATTTACTATGAATTGGAAGTTACATAACTTTAATAAAAAATTTTAGTATAGATTTTTTAGTCATTTTTTCAAGTTTTTGAGCTTAAAAATTTGGCTTTGAATGAAATTTAATATTTTCAATTAGCCTACAACAAAGCTAGTTAAATGCTAATATTTTTGTTAATTTATGCGGGTGTAGCTCAGTGGTAGAGTACAACCTTGCCAAGGTTGGTGTCGAGGGTTCGAGTCCCTTCACCCGCTCCATTTTTTGGATCAATTAACTTCAGGTAAATTTTGTCTTTAGTTATTTATATTGATTTTGTTTAAGAATTTGACCGTAAATTTACTGTCACAAATTTTATCTTGAATCAACAAAGTTTATTGCAAAATTTAGTAAAAAAAGTTTAACAACAAAGATTATTTAAGACAATTTTTGCGAAAGTTATTCAGCTAATTTTTTAGCATAAAATTCTTCACCAATTTTAATTTCTTCGCGATTATTTTTTACTCGCCAATCATTGGTATCTCTAAGTGAATAGATGCATCCACAATATTCTTGCTTATAAAAATTTTCTTCTTTAGCAATTTCATACATTCTTTTTGCGCCATTGGCCTTGCGCCAATTGTAAGTCCAATAGGTTAGTCCTTGATAATTTTTGGCTGATCTAATTCCGCAATCATTGATTTGATCCATATTTTTCCAGCGCGAAATACCAAGTGAGGATGTAAAAATTTCGAATCCATTTTCATGAGCGTAAAGGGCAGTGCGTTCAAAACGCATGTCGAAACATTTGGTGCAACGAACTCCGCGTTCAGGTTCTTTTTCCAAACCTTTGGCAACTGAAAACCAATTTTGCACATCGTAATCGGCATCAATAAAATCAATATTAAGTTCTTTGGCGTAGCGAATATTTTCTTCTTTACGAATCTCATATTCCTTTTTAGGGTGAATATTTGGATTATAAAAAAAGATCGTCAGCTCAATTCCTGAAGCTTTCATTCTTTTCATTAAATCACCAGCGCAAGGTGCGCAACAGCTATGCAACAAAACCTTATTATTTGAAACATGGCTTGGAAGCTTGAGGTTGTAAGTGTAATCCTCGTTATCATTTTCATTATTAACGTTAGATAAGTTTGGCATATTTTTTATAAATTTAGTTTGAAACTTAAACTTTCTGGCTAAGATTACCGATCTAATTTTATTATTTAAGTTTTTTTTGCAATGCCAGAACTTCCAGAAGTTGAAACTATAAAACGCGATTTAAAAATTTTAGAAGAGCAAAAAATTATTGAGATATTTCGTTCTGATAAAAAAATGCGCATAAGCTCCAGCCTTGATTTACAAGAATTGGTAGGTTTTAAAATTGTTGAAATTAATCGTCAGGCAAGATATTTATTAATAAAAAACAACAATCAACAAACTTTAATAATTCATCTTGGAATGAGTGGAAGATTAATTATTTCTGATAATTTTAATAAAAATAAACATGATCATTTTGCTTGTCGATTTATCGATGGCAAATGGTTGATTTTCAACGATCCGCGTCGTTTTGGATTTATTGATTTAGTTTTGGATAAAAATTTAGCGCAACATAAAATGTTATCGAAACTCGCTGTAGAACCATTAGTGCATGAATTTAATTGGCAATATTTGCGCGATAAATTATCTAAAAAAAATCTTAATATTAAAACTGCAATTATGGACAATAAAATTGTTGTTGGAGTAGGTAATATTTACGCTAGCGAATCATTGTTTGATGCACAAATTTCTCCATTAAGAATCTCGAGTAGTTTATCGATTATCGAAATAAAAAAACTAGTTGCATCAATTAAAAAAATTATTACTAATGCTATTGATAATCGCGGATCGTCAATTTCTGATTATGTTGATACTTCAGGCAGTTTAGGAAATTTTCAAAATAATCACCAAGTTTATAATCGAGCGCAAAATCCTTGTGTAATATGTGAAACTAAGATTCAGCGCTTGGTACAAAATGGTCGAGCAAGTTATTATTGCCCTAATTGTCAAACTTAAATCTAATTTTATGAAAATTTTTTGGGTATTTTTTTTACTGCTAAACCTCAGTTCATGTAGTTTTTTTTATCAACAAAATAGCGAGATTAAAACATTAGAAAATAGTTTTGTTGAAGGCAGTACTGACATACCATTATTGACTGGAATGAAAAAAGTTAGCGATGATGATTTGGGTTTTGATTCAAGTAATGGCAGTATTTCATCTGCTATCTACAGCTTTGAAAATGACCATAAAAAAATTAGTGAATTTTATGTTAATACTCTAGAGCAACTTGGCTGGAAAAAGATTTCGCAACTTGATAATAAAATTATTTTTCAACGCGAAAAACAAAATTTAACTTTAGAGATTAATCAACAAAGATCATTTAAAACTATTAAATTTTTTATATCTTCACTTCTTTAATATTTTTCACGATAAAAAAATATTGTCGTAAAGTCTTACCTGCAATAACTCACCCGTAAGGGGTGGAAGAGTTAGGGCTTTTAGTACAAATAACGTAACCAAAAATATAATCGCGGATATTGCGATTAATTCGCCCCTACCAAAATATGAAGCGATTCAAATTTAATTAATCTTCGAAATAAAAATTTATTTTTAACTAATCATCCAATTTCAGTGCTGCTAAAAATGCACTTTGGGGAATTTCTACATTGCCAATTTCGCGCATTTTTTTCTTACCTTTTTTCTGTTTATCAAGTAATTTTCTTTTGCGTGAAATATCGCCACCGTAGCATTTAGCTGTAACGTCCTTGCGCATTGCCGAAATTGTTTCGCGAGCAATAATTTTTCCGCCAATTCCAGCTTGAATGGCAATTGCAAACATTTGTCTGGGAATTAAATCTTTGAGTTTTACGCAAATTCCTCTACCTCTACTTTCAGCGCGAGTTTTGTGGGTAATGAAGGATAAGGCATCAACTGAATCGCCATTAACCATAATTGTTAATTTTACTAATTGACTTTCTTCGTAAGAATCCATAACCCAATCAAAGCTGGCATAACCTCGTGAACAAGATTTTAAGCGATCGTAAAAATCATAAACAATTTCGTTGAGAGGTAAGCGATAAACTAGCATTACGCGATCGCCAATATAACTTAATTCTTTTTGTGAACCACGTTTTTGAGTGCATAAATCAAGGACTGCACCAAGATAAGTTTCGGGAGTCATAATCGTAGCTTTGATCCATGGTTCTTCCATTTTTTCGATATTGATTGGATCAGGCATTTCAGCTGCGCTATGAATCTCAACAATTTCACCGCTACGTAAATGGATTTTATAAACTACAGACGGAGCAGTGGTTATAAGGTCTAAATCAAATTCACGTTCCAATCTTTCTTGGATAATTTCAAGATGTAACAAGCCAAGAAATCCACAGCGAAATCCAAAACCAAGAGCGCTTGAAGTTTCGGGTTCATATTCAAAACTTGCATCATTGAGATGAAGCTTGGCTAAGGCATCGCGAAATTTTTCAAAATCAGAAGCATCAATTGGATAAATTCCACAAAAAACTACAGGTTGATTTTGTTTAAATCCCGGAAGGGCTGAAGCATTGTCATTATTGGCCATAACGATGGTATCACCAACTTTACAATCGGCAACTTGTTTGATTTGGGCATTGATAAAACCAACTTCTCCAGCGTGCAATTCCTCGCAAAAAAATTTTTTAGGAGTAAAAAAACCAACCGAATCAACTTGATAAATTGCATTTGTTGCGAGCATTTTTATTTTTTGACCTTTTTTAAGTGTGCCATCGATAACCCTTGCTAGAACTATAACGCCGAGATATTGATCATACCAGCTATCAATCAAAAGCGCTTTTAATTCGCCATCAATATCGCCTCGCGGAGCTGGTAAATTTTTAACAATTGCTTCTAAAGTATCGTGAATTCCTTCACCGGTTTTAGCGGAAACCAAAATGCCTTGCGAAGCATCAATGCCAATAACTTCCTCGATTTGCTGTTTAACTTTTTGTGGATCACTAGCTGGCAAATCAATTTTATTTAAAACGCAAACAATTTCGTGATTATTGTCAATTGCTTGATAGACATTTGCCAAGGTTTGCGCTTCAACACCTTGCGTTGAATCAACTACTAAAATCGAACCTTCGCAAGCAGCCAAACATCTACTCACTTCGTAACCAAAATCGACATGTCCAGGTGTATCCATCAAGTTAAGCATGTAATTTTGACCATCATCAGCTTTATAATTTAGGCGAACTGTTTGCGCTTTGATGGTGATTCCGCGCTCTTTTTCAATATCCATGGAATCGAGAATTTGCGCGGTCATTTCACGATCCTCAAGAGCTCCGCATTCTTGAATTAATCGATCAGAAAGTGTTGACTTACCGTGATCAATATGGGCAACAATTGAAAAATTTCGAATGTGATCTAAAGTTGGCTTTTGCTTTGTCATTAAATTTTTAAAATTAGATTAAATTTATTAAATTTTAATTTTCTTAAAGAAAAAAATATAATGAATTTGACGGCTGAAATTGATTATTTAGTCTGTTAAAAGTTAATTTAAACATTTTATTTCAACTTTAAAATAAATTTTCAATGTCAAATAATAAACTACAGCCAGTTAGAGGAACCAAAGATTTATTTGGCGCAGATATTAAAAGTTTTAATCAGATAATCTCAAGTGCGAGAAGGCTTAGCGAGTTTTTTAACTTCGAAGAATTGCAAACGCCAATTTTTGAATTTAGTGAAATTTTTGAACGTAATTTGGGCGAAACTTCCGATATTATTTCCAAAGAGGTTTACAAATTTTTAGATCGTTCACAAAATTTTCTGACACTAAGACCGGAATTCACCGCAGGAATTGTTCGCGCTTTAATTTCTAACGGTGAATTATCGCAAATATTGCCTCGCAAGTTTTTTTCTTTTGGGCCAATTTTTCGTTATGATCGTCCGCAAAAAGGTCGTCAAAGACAATTTCATCAAATTAATTTTGAAATTTTTGGTGAAGAAAGTTTATTTGCAGATGTTGAAGCAATTCTACTGGCAAGCTCTATTTTAAAGGATTTGGGAATTTTAAATCAGGTAAATTTAGAAATTAATTCACTGGGTTGTGCGCAAACAAAATTGCAATATGAACAAGCTTTGCAAGAATATTTTACGCGTTTTAAAAATGATTTATCGAGCGATTCAAAAATGCGCTTAGAAAAAAATCCTTTGCGCATCCTTGATTCAAAGGATAGCGCTGATATTGAACTTTTAAGTGATTCGCCATTAATCAGCGATTTTTATTCGCCACAAGCTCAGGAAAGATTTTTGGAAATTTTAGAATTACTCAAAAAATTTTCAGTAAAATTTTCTGTAAATCCTCGTTTAGTGAGAGGTTTAGATTATTACACTTCAACAGTTTTCGAATTTAGCATGAATCACGAAGGAGCTCAGAATGCAGTATTGGCAGGAGGACGTTACGATGATTTGGTAGAAAAAATGAGTGGAAAGCAAGTAAAAGCAATAGGTTTTGCTGGTGGTGTTGAAAGATTAATGATTCTTAGTAAAAATAATATTTCACAACAAAGACCAATTACAATTATTTATATTTCACAAAATGAAAAAATAATTGCTTTTGAAATTGCAACTAAACTTAGAAACTCAGGATTTGTTGTTGATTTTATTGCTGATGGTAATTTTAAGAAACAACTAAAAAAATCTTCGCAAAATAATTCACAATTTGTAGTTATTATTGGCGAAGAAGAAGTAAAAAATTCGGAAGTAATGGTTAAAGATTTTGATAATGCAAAAGAACAAAAGGTCAAACAAGAGCTTTTAATTCATTATTTAAGTGGTAAAATTTAATTTTATTTTAAGGTAAATAATGAAAATTTTCAGAGATTTTTTTATAAAAATTTTATTTTTTTTAGTAATTTTTTCTAGTAATGCAATCGCAGATAAAAATACTCAAGTTGAAGATTGGCAAGAACAAATTTCACTTACTAAAACTGGAACTAGCACTAGAGTAAGTATAGTATTTCGCGTTGTTAATTTGCCAAAAAACTATCAACTTAATTCTTATCAAATTTCTTCAAGTGCTAAAAATTCCATAAAATTTTCACAAGTTACCATTGATGATTTTCCTGCGCAATATACTCAAGATAACGGTGTTTTGCAGATAAAATTTAATCAACCAAAAAAAGATCAGGATTCTTTTAAGATCTCTTACATTTACGATGTTGTTTATGAAAAAATTGAAGAGAACCTAAGGCAAGAATCAGTTTATGTTCCAAGCTTTGCGGTTGGTGCGAAATATAAAATCTCATTAGATCTTGGTCAAAAATATGAATTATTAACAACTCATAGCCAAGCAAAAAGAGTTAGAAATAGCCAAGGATCAAGTTTGATTTTTGAAGGTATTACTCCGCTATATGGCTTTACGCAAATAATTCGCTTAACAACAAATACCGCAAGCTATCAAGCAACTGTTCGCAATATTATTACTCTTAATAATCTCAAAGGAACGCTCGAAGCAATTACGCCAATGTTATTTCGCGATGGGTGGCAATTGGTTGATAAACAGCAATTAACTTCTTCGCTTGCCTCTAGCGAAAGAGGAACTGATAAAAAAAATATTTTTTTCAAATTTAATGTTAGTGAAAATGACAAAAAAATTATCATCGAAAATAAAGCCTTAATTCAAACTGGCAAAAAAAATCAAGTAAGTTTTTCACGCAATCCTTTTAATTATAAAGAATTTTCTAGTGAAGAGCAATCATTGGTTGAGCCTTTGGTAAGTAAGGCAAAAAGCGATGTTAAATATCAACAATTACCACTTTACGCGCAACTAACATTGTTTGTTCATAATTATTTAAAATATGATTTAGATTACTATGGTAAAGAACCACCACTTTTGCAAATTGTTGAAAATCGCGCAGGAGTTTGTAGTGAATATGCTAAGCTACTCAATGCCATGGCACGAGTTGCTGGAATTCCTGCAATCACCGTCAATGGTTTGGCGTTAAATGAAAAAAATAAATTTGAAGCGCATGCTTGGAATGCATTATTTGTTGATGGTGATTGGATTTTTGTCGATCCAACTTGGGGATTATCCTCGGGAATTGTTAGTTCAGCTCACATCTATCTTCGCGATGAAGGTGGTAAGGACATCGAGCTAAAATTTCTTGGCAATAAAGAAGCAAGTTTTAGCGCTGATTTTGAGTTTGTGGTTGATAAGATTTAATACCATTTTAACTTAAAACACTTACACCAAATTAACCTGAAAATTTAGCAATCCTCACATCACGCTACATTTTTCCTTAACTCCAGAAATACAGCTAGCATTTCTTGAGTTGTAAATTCTGCTTTGAGGAATTAATAAATCTTCTTTTTCTTCAGGATTGTGATTTATTGATATTGCATGACTTTCTCTTCTTGCATTATCGCGAGTTGCGGAAGTTGCTTGACCTTCTCTTCGTGAAGCTTCGCGAGTTGCAGGAATGTTTGTATCTTGCCTTGAGGAAGTTGGAGCATCTTGCCTTGAAGCATCAGCTTCTTTTAATTTTTTAACAATTTCACCAGCGATTACTGATTCTTTGCGTTGAAGTTGTTGTCCTTGTCCGCTTTGATCTTCAAAGCGAAGGTTTTCGGCATTGCG
>CAILUF010000217.1 GCA_903837365.1 uncultured Alphaproteobacteria bacterium
CAGGAGCATAAACAGCCTCTACTCGACCTATTGGCGAAGGATCTACTCTCTCAAATCTTCGAGCAATTGGTAAAATGCCATCATCCAATGGCATGTTAAGCATGACATCTCCTAGATCAACTCCTCGAGGCACTCCACGATCCACAACTGGCGCCGCTCCAGCTCCGGGTAGTGGCGGAGGTGCTGGTGGTGCTCCAGGTAAAGGCGGTGCAAAATACAATCCACGACCAACTCCTAAGGAAGATGCTCCATCTCCACGCACTGGCGCAGCGGGTGGCGCTGGAGGAGCTGGAGGCGCTGGTGGCGCTCCTGCTCCACGTCCACCTGCTGGAGGTGCTGGTGGAGGTGCTGGTGGCGCCGGAGGAGCTGGTGGCATAAGTGGCTCTTCAAGGATAGTTGGCAAGGCACTAAAAGCTCCGCGTCTTCCTTGTGAAGGTCCGCCAGCTCTTGGCTCAGACGGAGGCGCTGGTGGTGCCGGAGGTGGAGGCGTTCCAGCTCCTGGTGGTGCTGGAGGTGCTGGAGGCGCTCCTGCTCCACGTCCACCTGCTGGAGGTGCCGGAGGTCCTGGTGGCGGAGGCGCTGGTGGCGCTGGTGGCGGAGGTGCTGG
The DNA here is from genome assembly GCA_903837365.1 of uncultured Alphaproteobacteria bacterium. GTDB lineage: Bacteria > Pseudomonadota > Alphaproteobacteria > Rickettsiales > UBA1997 > CAILUF01. The sequence continues at coordinate 608 of CAILUF010000217.1, forward strand.
TGGTGCTCCTGTTCCACGTCCACCTGCTGGAGGAGGAGGAGGCGGAGGTGGCGGTGGCGGTGGAGGTGCTCCAGCACTACCTGAAGAACCTGCCGAAGAAGAGTAATCGCTCGCCACCGGGTAAGCAGTGCTTGATCTATATTCTTGAGCTAATGATGCATATTCTTTAACAAAATCCGTTCTTCTTTGTTCAATCTCATCAGTGATTGTTTTTAATTGCTGAGGATCAACATTTCCTCTTTGAAGATTTGTTAACTCTTGAATTTTTTGATCAAGAGTATCGCGATATCCTTCGGTATTGGCGCTCATCCTTCCAACAATATCAGTCCTTAAATCTTTTTGAGTTTGCGAAATATCACTTCGATTTGCTAATTGAGAAGAATATGAATCTGTAAAATCTTGCAATTTGTCAATTCTGCGCATGTCGCCTTTCAGCAATTCATCAAATTTTTTAACATCATCGATAGTTTGAGAAAATGGACTTTGACGCAAATCTCTAACAAAAGGCGTTGAGTTATAAACTAAATTTTCTTGTTTTTGCCAATCCTCTCGAGCCTTATAATCAGGAGTTAATCGCGCAACTTCATTTTTAGATTCTTTGAGTTGATGCTCTATTTCAAAAAGTTTTGTAGCCTTTTTATAATCAGTAAGATAGTCGCGTTTTTGATCTTCAACTTCACGAACTATATTTTGGATTTGCTCAGGAGTTTTAGCGCTTTGTAATTCGTAAATTTTCTTTTCAAGATTAACTCTTAACGCATCGCCCTTTTCAATTACCTTATCGATTCCAAGAGTTTCTTGAGCGGTTTTTGATTTAGCGTAAGTATTAAAATGATTTTTTAATTCTTGAAGTGAGTTTTCATCGCGTTGCAATGCTCTACTTAAAGCTCGCGGATCTTGCATTTCTGCTGAAGAAAGCGGTTTTTCTAGAGGACGAACATAGCGCTCTTGATCCTTTCTCCAATTTTCGCTATCATATTTAATTCCGTTATCCAAGCGAAATTTATCAATTCCTGTCAAGATTGATTCAGCACGTGAATCAATAGCTCGCGATGTTTTGGTAATTTCATCATATTCAAGCTGTATCGCTCCTTGAGAAATCTTTGGCGCAACAACTTCACGCAACGGAGCTTTATATTCACTTAGTGATTCTTGATGATGCTTAGAAAATTCTTGATATTTTTTAGAAATTTCTTCACCTAATAATGGATTAACTTGCTTAAGTTTATCGGCAAAAATTTTAGCATCAGAACTTTCAATTAGGTTTGGTAATTCAGCAAATCTACGTTTCACATCGATATCTTTTCCATCGACATTTTGTATAATTGATTCTGCTTTTTGCTGAATTTCTCTAAGTCTATCTAATTCGTCAGGACTATAACCAATGCCAGCTTTACTAGCTTTACTCCTAATATCATCAACGAAATTTTTAGCCATTTGCGCTTTTTTAACAAGAGTTTCTCGACGCTTTTTAACAATTTTATTGTTTGAATTTAACTGATCCACAACATCGTCAATCCTATCTAATTCCTCACCGTAAACTTCCGCTTTTCTTTCGAGTGCTTCAAGAATTTTTTTATCAATTTTATCTAAGTCAGTTTTTATTTTATTTTGACCTTCGCGAACTAAACCATTTTTACTTTCTTTATCCCAAATTAATTTATCACCGAAACCTGCGTCACTAGAAATTCCTGGGCTTATAAAATTATTTTCCATTTTTTGCAAAATATCTCCTAGCGATGATTTATCGATATTTGAAGCAAATAAACCTTTTCCAAGCTGACCTTGTGCCATATTCTCTCGAACATCAAGAATTTCTTTCATCGACATTTTGTCGATATCTTGTTCGAGATTTGCAACCTTCTCTTGTAACTTAGAATTTAATAATTCTTCCATTGAGCCTTTGCCTTCCTTGCCCGTTAGGTAATCGAATTGCACAGCTTTTTCAAATAAGGATTTTCCATCATCTTCAAGCATTGATCTTACCAATTGATGCTTTAAACCTTCTTGAGCTTCAAAAGCTCCCGATACTTTTAACTTTTCACTTAATTGCTGTTTAATATCTTCCTTAGCTAGATCACGAAGTTTGGATTTTTTATTATCGCGACGATTAATTTGTTTTTGTTTTTTTCCACGATTTATTTTTGATTCGTTTTGATCAATCCCGCCAACGCCACTTAAATCCTCGCGCAAATCTTCAGCCAATCTTCTTTGCAATAATTCATTATGACCTTCGGCCATTTCTTTATAAGCATCTGGACGCAATCTTTTATCAATAAAATTTACATAGGATAATGGATTAAATCTCGCAAAACCTTTACGCCCATATTCTTCGATTTGAGCTTTACGATCAAAATTTTGACGAGCCAATTCTGGATTACCTTTTACATCTCCAATTATCTCATGCTTGGCACGCGATAACAAATAAGGCAACATTTTTGTTACAGGATTTTGTTTGGCATTTTCCCATTTTTTTTCATTGCGGAATTTTAAATCTTGCAAATGAGCCAAATATTTTGCCTTATCTTCGTCATTTGTAAATAACCTTGCTGCCTGGCTAGATGAGTGCTCCACATTACTTCTTAAAAAACTTTTAACAGAGGAATCTTTTAAATAATTTTCAACTTTCCTGACACCTGCACCATCGTAAAGATTATTCTTTGCCCAATCTTTAGCATCTTCGCGTAATTTTTGACGAAGTTCTTTACCTACTAAACCCTGCTCTTTCAATTCCTGAGCCTTGTCTCTAATAAAATCTTTCAAGCCATCGCGAACTAAAACCCGATCTAAAACTTTACCGATATTTTTTCCATCAACACCTAAAAGAGCCATTTTTGTTGGATCTTGCGCAATTCTTCTAGCGAGATTTTTCATGGCATTGGCACGAATATGCCGATCCAAATCTTTTCCTTCCTTACCTTTAGCAATGCCATCTTGCCTCGCATCATTAATTGCTCCTTCAATTACTGCGTCACGCATTCTGGTGCGTGGACCGCGAAATGGAATTTTTTTGCCAATTGCATTCCACGCATCAGCAACACCCGTAGCTCTTGCGGCATATGTTGCGCCACTAACTGCCATTCCGGCTCCACGTACAGCGTATGATCCAAGAGTTTTAGCTGCCGAACCTGCCAGACCAATCGCACTATTTAGCATCTGAGAAGCTAAGCCAAATCCACTTTCGCCGAAACCTACCTTAGTCGTAGTATCTTGATTGGGAACTCCTCCAATTGAAATTAAAGTTCCAGCAATACTAGAAACGCGATCAACGATTTGCTGCATAATGAAAATTACTCCAGCAATCTTAACAATCATTATTAACCACTCGAACAGAGAGCGGTCAAGACCTTGTGTTTGTAGGATATATAAATAAACCGGTGGAATTCCCTTTTGCATTCCGCAAACTTTATAATAAAATAAATCAGTAAAAAATTTATCAATAGTCATCAAGAATGGCGATAGAACTAAAAACAATAAAGCCATTTCAAGGGCTCGCGATCCTAGAAAAGAAAGCCACGACTTAAACATGTCACTAGTTTTTGAAAATAATACAAAAACGATAAATACCGGTCCCAAGGATAATACAAAAATCATCTTAAGCATTGTAACCAAGTAAATACTAGCAATCATTAACATCACATAAATAAAATAAAAAATTAACGCATAAGTTATTAGGAAAATTATTATACCATTAAAAGTGCTTGCTCCACCATCACCCATCACTCCTGCTAATTTTTTTGCCACAGATGGTGACAATAATTTTTTCATAATCATATCGGGATAGGAAAATCGCGTTGCGTTACTGCCATCAATTCCTCTGCCCCCTTGAGCAATAAAATTTAAATTACTTGAATCTCCTGTCGCGGTATCAGTTGACATCATAATCATCGCCATCAAATCATCCATGCCATTTTTAAAAAAATTAACCACGAAAGTGTTATACATTCCCCAGCTATCTGCACTCGTAAATAAAATCACTAAAGATAATTTTAAAATTATCATCGATATTTCTTTTCTACTCATCTCAACAAGACCCATTAAATATGCGCCTCCAAAGAACATGATATAGGTTGACAAACAAAGCTTCAGCAACAATTTAAATTGATCATTATTTACTATGGCGTTAAATAAAAATTCTAAAACTCCGCCAGTTCTAACTCCAGCTTGATTTTTTTCGCCGAGAATAACATCTTCAACCATTGAAACTATGTATTCAAGAATAAAGGATTGACTTTCTGAACCAGTTCCTCCTGAAAAATAAAAATTATATTTTCCAGCATTATCATCGTAATAACTGTCATACAAGATAATTTTTACAACCTCGTTAGAGCCATGATAGGTGAATCCCGGAGTTGATGTGCTGACCGTTGGAAGATTATTATTCAAGCCATCATTTTTTATAAAGATTGAATCATTTGGACTACGAAAAACATAGCGCGTAACATTATTGCCATTTTTAATACATGCGCCATTAGCGTCTCTGGCAACTGGACAATATTCTTCTTGACTGAGCATGTGATAAGCTCGCGCTGGAGTTTCGCCACCGCTTATTCCCCACAATGAAATATAAGCGCCCATTCCTCTATCCAATCGACAAATTGATTGATCGCTACCTTTTCTATATTGACGATTTTCGTTGTAAGGAGTTTTTTCTAAAGAATTTCTAATTTGATGATAGACGCCATATTTCAAAACATAATCATTGCCCCTGGGATTACAGGTGCAGGAATCTGCATCGGAATAATTGGAAGCATCACAAGTTGCTTTATCGCCATTGCTTTTATTTTCACCTTCAGGATTTTGTCCGTAAGCACTATGGCAAATACAATTTTGTTTGAGACTGGTATCGGTAATATCTTTACTACAAAATTTGCAAATTGGAAAAGCATCAACTTGATCTTGAGTGGTTGCCGATGAGCCACCCGTAAAAATCCAACCTCCGGTCATATAAACGGTAATTTTATCGCCATTAGTTTTTAATCCAGTATCAAACCACTCAGCTCTTTGTCCACCAGTATAATGATCATATTGCCCAACAACATTAACTTTCATGTTGCGCATATTGGAGTCAAGATTAACAGGAATTATTGAAAATTCATCAGCTTCCACGCAGGAATCATCGCAAGAAAAAAGTTGCAAGGCAAGAGCCAAGAGTATTAAGAGCTTATTTAGTCCCCTAAATTTAAACATCGCAAATGGTAAAATAAATAAAATTAAATGATTAATCCAAGTTAAAATAAAAACCTTGCACGAAAAGTGCAAAACAAATTATTAAAATTAACGCAAAAAAAACATTGTTATTTTACCTTAAAGTAAATTTAAAATTTTTATAAAATAATATTTGGAAGAAAAATAAATCTATAGATAATCAAAGGTGGTACCTGCGGCCGGACTTGAACCGGCAAGGGCGATAAAGCCCCACGGATTTTAAGTCCGTTATGTCTACC
>CAILUF010000218.1 GCA_903837365.1 uncultured Alphaproteobacteria bacterium
AATTTTTTATGCGCTACATTTTTTCAAATAAATTTAATTTTATTTTTCCTATTTTTAAAAGTTTTTTTTTAAATAAAATAATTTTTATTTCCCTTAGCTCTAGCTTCCTTGCCATTTCAAACTCATATTCTCAAGAAATTTTTTCACCAAAATTTAGCAAAAATACAAAAAAAAATTCTTTGAGTTTACAATCACCAACTCAATCAAAAAAACAAATAAATCAAGATTACACTTCCAATATTTTATCAAAAATAACTATTACCGCAAACTCTGATAATCAAGATTCGCAAAGCTATAGCGAGCAAAAAATTATTAGTGCCAATCGCATGAAAACTGCTTTGATAGATACTCCGCAAGCAATTTCAGTAATTAATCAAGCACAAATTCACGAGCAAAATATTACCAATATGGAGCAAGCTGTTCGCTATATTCCCAGCTTTAATATTCAACAAGGCGAAGGAAATCGCGATCAATTAACAATTAGAGGCAATAGCAGTAGCGCTGATTTTTTTGTCGATTCCGCGCGTGATGATTTGCAATATATTCGTGATTTTTACAATGCCAAATCAATTGAATTTCTTCGTGGACCAAATGCTTTATCATTTGGACGTGGAGGTGCCGGTGGACTTGTCAATCGTGTTAGCAAAACTGCAGATGGTAATCAAAAAAAATCGATTAATCTTACGACAGGATCTTTCAATAATCGACGTTTCGAATTAGATCTCGGTGACAAAATAAATCAAAAATTTTTTCTACGTTTAAATACAGTTTACGAAAAATCTGATAGCTATCGAGATTTTGTCAATTTTGAAAAATATGGCTTTAACCCAACTGCGACAATTATTTTAGGCGATAGCACTGATTTGAAAATTAGCTATGAACATTTCTCAGACCAAAGGGTTGCTGATCGTGGCATTCCTTCGAAAAATAAAACTGCCTTGGAATCAAGCGCTTCAACATTCTTTGGCAATCCTCGCGAAAGTTACGCAACAACAAAAATAAATAATTTTAGCACAATTTTTTCTCATGATTTTTCTAGTGATTTTAATTTACGCAATCACACTCGCTATTCACTTAACGACAAATTTTATCAAAATGTTTATGCAAGTAGCGCAGTTGATAGCGATAATAATTTCAGTATTTCAGCTTATAATAACCGCACCCAAAGGCAAAATTTTACCAACCAACTTGATTTAACTAAAAAATTTGAAACTTATGGCCTCAAGCATCAAGGGCTTTTTGGTTTGGAAATAACTCGTCAAGATTCATTGAGTTTGCGCAAAAATGGTAGCTTTAATAATAAACCGAGCCTTAAAATTTCTGCAGCAAATTCCGTTGATTATACTCCAATAATTTATCTCAAATCAGCAAGTGTTAATGATTTAATTTCCGAGGTTAGAGTCTACGGCTTATATGCTCAAGATCAAATTGAATTAAATAAATATTTTCAATTATTAGCAGGAATTCGTCAAGATCGCTTTGAAATTAATTTGCGCAATAATCACACTATGCAAAAATTTTCTCGCATTGACAGCCTTACTTCTCCGCGTCTTGGCTTGGTATTTAAACCAAGAAAAAATTTATCAATTTACACAAGCTATAGCGTTTCATACTTACCGAGTGCTGGCGATCAATTTGACAGCCTGACTTCGCAAATTAAAAATCTTAAACCCGAAGAAATTCAAAATTATGAAATTGGCAGTAAGTTTGATTTAACCAAGGAGTTTAGTTTATCGACAGCGATTTTTGAACTGCAAAGAAAAAATAGTAAAGTTGCCGATCCCAATAATCCAGGCTTTTATTTTCTAAGTGGCGAGACGCGAACTCGCGGTATAGAATTTGAAGCGAAAGGCAAAATTTCTCAACAACTAAACACCAATTTATCCTACACCGTTCAAGATGCACGATCAGTAGGTCAAATTTTAAATACCCAGCAAAATAATAAAATCGCCCTCGCCCCTAATCATAAATTCGCTTGGTTAAATAAATTTGATTATAATCAAAATATCGCATTTTCCTTAGCGTTAATTAGACAATCTTCACAATTTGCAGGAAGTGATAATTCTACAAAAATAAAGGGCTTTAAACGCTTTGATTTCGGCCTTTATTACAAATTCAATAAACACTATCGGACGCAATTAAATATTGAAAATATTTTTAACGAAAAATATATCCTTACCGCCCATAACAATAACAACTTAATGCCAGGGTCAATTCGCGCATTCAAATTAAGTTTCAACGGCGAATTTTAAAATTAATATTATTTATTTTCGACTAGGTTAACTTTGGTTTTTATTTTTAGAATTTCGTTAACTTTTTCTAGCAAATTATCCTTTGCCGATTTACTTACAAAATAATCCTTCGGCTCCAAGTCCTCAAGATAATTTGCAAAAATAATTTTACGATTATTTTTTTCAACCCAACCAACAAACCAGCCACTTTGCATCGAATGAGATTCTTGCGATTCAATATCGCAAGATCCTGTTTTGCCATATAATTTCCAGGAATTATCCAAATCGGCAATATATAAAATTTTCTTAGTATGATTTACTGAATCATTGGCAAGAGTAAATTTATTATTTAGTAAATTTTTAAGGAAAAAAATTTGTTCGCGAGGAGAAATTTTTAATGATGATGAAATCCATGAATCATAAATAGCGTTTTTTTTATCATTACTATCGGCAATTTTATTGCCATAATTAAAGATATTTAAATATTGAAAAAATTTCTCGTAACCAATACTGCGTAGAATAATTTGAGAATACCAAACGCAACTATTTTTGATCCAAGTAATAGGATTTTGAGGCTTGCGCCATGAATCAAGAGTATCAACATAGCCCTCGCGATAGTTAATCAATGGCTCTTTTTCATCAATTAAAAATCCAGAATCATAGCCAATCAAACTAATAGCAATTTTGAAAGTGGAGCATGGCGAATGGCGTATCTCACAATTTCCATCAGTTTGATTTACAAGAAATTTATTATCTTCATAGATAAGCAGACATTTGTTTTTTTCATAATTGTACTTATCAATATTTTGATCCGCATGCGCATATTTACTTAGTAAAATGAATAAAATTGTTAATAGTGATTTTTTCATAATTGGTTAAATTTAAGTTTTTAAATCCTGAGTAATTTTACGAGGGAGCACTCTTTCATCTTCACATACAAAGTCAACTTTTATTTAGAAAAAATATTAATGAATAGAACCAATCTACTTCCAATGGAATTTAAGTAATCTAATATTTTAAATAGTTTTCAATATTAGATTTTATCAATTAGTGATTTATAAATTATTTTTTAAAATCAAATCTTAATTTTTTTTCCAAAAAAAATTTAAAAAACATGCTATAAAAGGTAAGAGCGATTACCGATAAAATCTTCGTAGCGTTAGCGCGACTAAAAAAATTTACTTAATTATCAAATTTTCAAATTAATTTGGTATTAGTGCTGCATCAATTGCAAAAGAAACTTTAATAAGAAAAATACCAAAAAAAACAGCATAAAAAAAGGAAGATATATCGTTTAAAAACAATATATCTTCCTAATTTAAAAATAACTTAAACACAAATCAAAGCAATATTTCAGCAGATCTCAATAATATTTCATTTTACAAAAAATAAACTACAAAGGTAATCTGCCCTTAATAACCTTAGTTATATACTAGGTCCGTCCAGGACTCCCCGATTCCGCTTAGCG
>CAILUF010000219.1 GCA_903837365.1 uncultured Alphaproteobacteria bacterium
ACTAATGAATAATATTTAACATATTTTTTAGTTTTAAAATTAAATATAATTTATAAACTATCTAGCGATAAAACCTATAGTTTTTGATTTAAAGAACAGGCTTTGATGTTATTAATTGTAAAGTATAATATCTTACAGCTATATCTATGATAACTAGGAGGACTTGACTTTAAATTTAAATTCTAAATAAAAGCCGATTATTTGAAAATTGAAAAATAAAGTTTCATTCGTTTGGCCAAAAATCCTTAATTTTATATAATTGATAATTTTAAGGTTGAAATGCTATATGAGATGTTTTAGTTTTTTTAAAAACTTCCTGATTATTGATTTTAAATAATGAAAAAAATTTTTGCATTTACAATTTTAATTTTGCTCAATTTGTTTTTTTACAGTTGCGCTAATGTCATTAACTATGAACCTTATTTAATTTCGCCAAATCCTCAAATAAAAAGAATTGAAAGAGGAGATCACGATGTTTGTTTATCATTAAAATTGAATTTCGATAGTCAAGATATAATGCAAAGTAAATTATATTGGCGATGTCGTTTAACATTTGCCAAATATCGCTTGAAACCTAGGGGATCAAGTCAGCAATCCAATGAGCTTGACGATGAAATTGCTAATTTAGTTGCACAAATTTCGTTAAAATTAGCTAGTGATTCCATGGAAAATTTATATACACAAAATCAAAAACTTGATAATTTTCATCATAATCGTTGTTTAAAATTAGGCTATGAAGTTGAAAACGATGATCGCAAAAAAATTGAAGAATATTTTTCTTGTCGCAAAGCTTTAATTGATGAATATAACCTATCAGCTCCTTATGGCAATGAAGAATATTTAAAATATAAAAATGACAGTTACGATATTGGTTTTGCAATTGATCAAATAATTGCAAGTAATCTTAAAAAACAGCGAGAAGCTAAAGAAAAATATCCCAATTGCGTTAAATATTCACTTCATTCGCAGAATTATAAAAATTGTACAAAAGCAATTGAAGAAAATAAAAATTGTTTGTCAAAAATTATTGATAAAATTTATAAAAAAGATGGTGAGGAAAAAATTACCTGTCAAAGAAAAGCCTATGAGATCTACGGCGATGAATTGTTAATCGATTTTGATTCTAGACGAAAAGAAATCGCCAAAGATAATTTTATTGCCGATTCTTCAAATCGAAATAACCTCGAATCATTTGGCTTAAAAGCAAAAATGTTTAGCGTTGAGAGTAAAGAAAAAGCTAGTGAAAATAATTCGTTGCAAGAGGATAGGGAGAGGCAAAAAATGCAACGCCAAAAAATTAATTCTCGAATTAATTTATACACTAAAAGTGAAATTACTCACTTGCGAAGACGTTTTATTAGCAATTGTCAAAAGGACTTAAATAACAAAATCAATGAATATCAAAATGAACTAAGACAGCAATGTGATGAGATGTTAGAGTATGATGAAATTATTACATCAAATTAACTATCGTGATGGTAAATTACTCTGTGAAGATGAATTAATTTTGTCGTTTTTTTTTAATTTTCGCGATTCAATAACAAATCGTCTTGCAAATTCAAGTGGCGAATTTTCCTTAATTAATTCATATTTATCCTTGCTACAATCAAGGCTGTAGACTGATTCTTGAGTGCATGTTACATTTACTGCGTTAATTATTTCTTGAGGTCGAAAATTATCAATTGGCGTATCGTAAATTTTACTATAAAATTTTGATAATTTTAATTCTTTATCGCAATCTTCACTGGATTTAGTCGAATCAGTTTCTTCGGCAATTTTTATGAAATTTATTTTAATTTTATCAAGAAGAAATCTAGCGCGATCTTCGGGTAACTGGCTAGTAACGCTAATTAAATGATTTTTTAAAATTTCATCATCACAAAAACAACGTCTAATGGCTATAAACAAGCAATATTTATCAACTAGATCGAGATATTTTTTTGCCGGATTTTCTATAGAATTTTGCATAGAAAAAATAACAATTAGTAAGACATTTATTTAAATTTAAAAAATAATATTTTAAATTTAA
>CAILUF010000220.1 GCA_903837365.1 uncultured Alphaproteobacteria bacterium
TAATTTTAACTTTTCTAACTTTATCTTTTGACTATAATTGTGGATAACCCTCAAGATCAAGGTGAATGATCGTCAAACTATGAACAATTTTATCTAAAAAATTTGTCATAATAGTAATTTTTAAAATTTAAATGGCATTAGAAGATACGTGGATTGTAACTGTTGAATAAGTTAGTGCAATTTATAGTGATGTTAATTTTGAAGTTTATAGTTTTAGTTGTTTGCGTGGTGCTTGTTTTTATAAGAATTTTTTACTCGCTAATTTCATCTTCCCTTTTCTTGCGAAATGTTTTGCGAGTATTTTTTTTTCTAGCTTCATTTTCATTATTCTCTTCTTGCCTTTCTTCCGCTTCCTTAGCAATTTTTTTCTCAGGATGCAGAATGTTATCAGCCTCAGATTCGCTACGCGCTACTGCAAGCTTGAGATTAAGTTCCGCTTCGGAATGCATAATTAATTTGAATTCATATGCGCCAATTTCTTTAATTGGTTTTTTAAGAAAAATTTCTCCACGCGAAACTAATTTTTCGCCGATGATTTCATTAATGCTATTAGCAATAACACCTGAATTTACTGAGCCATAAAGACGACCATCATCAGAGGCATTTTGTATTATAATAATATTTTTTCCCTCGATTTTAGTTTTAACTTTATTGGCTAAATCTAAATTTTTAAAATTTAACTTTTCATATTCAGCTTTTTTACTTTCGAAAACTCTAAAATTTGCATCTGTAAAACAGATTGCTTTCTTTTTAGGAATTAAAAAATTCTTTGCATAACCATTGTTAACCGTAACGACTTCGCCGATTTTACCTAGTTTATTAATTACTTCTGTAAGTATAACTCTCATTTTTTTATAAAATTAATTTACTTCTTTTTTTATTGGTGAAATAAGCGCTAATTGACGCGCTCTTTTGATTGCATTAGCAATGGCTCTTTGTTTTTTTAACTCAACATTGCTAATACGTGCAGGAATTATTTTTCCTCGCTCAGACAAAAATTTGTTAAGCAATTTTAAATTGCTGTAATTAATTTCTGTCATCGGAATGTCGCGCAATGGGCATGATTTCTTCTTGCGAATAAAAACACTTTGGTTAACCAAAGATATTTTTATATAGGAATCTTCATTATTCTCGACTGTAGCTGTTGCGTTATTGTTATTTTCTATAATCATGTAAACCTCTTTTTAAGAATCGAATTGAAATTGTTCAAGTATAAGATCATACTTACCTGCTTGCTTTTTAGAAGCGAGGTTAGGTTTGAAATCTTTAGCTGTAGAGCTAATGTAAAGCTGTGATTCTTCCTGATGAGCTTCCACTTTAAAAATGGAACTTCTTATGACTTCTTCGGTATAACCCATAACTCTTTTAAGCTCGGCAATGGCTGGGTAATTGGCATTAACATTGATTAAAATGTAATGACCGCGGTTATTTTTATTAACTCTCACTGCAAGATTGCGGAGTCCCCAATATTCCTTGCTAACAATTTTGCCTTTGTAATCAGTAATGATATTGCAAAATTTATTTGCCAAAGCATCTACATCTTCGGCGGTCAAATCTTGTCGTGCGATAAACACTGTCTCGTAAAGAGCCATAAAATAAAATTTAAATTATTAAATCGTCAAATGAAATCTTTGCAAACTCGAAGAAAGCCCGAGGTAAAACCAAAGATAAGCATCAAAAAGAGAGTCGAATTTTAGGCCCATGTTTTTTAATTGCAATAGTATTTTTTAAAAAATAATATAAGTAAACTTTTTAAAAGTTAAAAATGACTTTGACTCTTAATAATCAGTAGGTTTAATAATATTAAAAAAATTACTTAGTAATTTCTGTTGTAAGTTATCGAGAGTTATATAATTTTTTAATAAATCTATAAAATATACTCTGAACCACTTAAACGCTTAAAACTAAAGGATGTCAATGCAAATACTAAATCGCAAAGCACATTTTAACTATAGTATTCTTGAAGAAGTTGAGGCTGGAATTATTTTGCTTGGCAGTGAAGTGAAGTCTATCAAGGAAGGAAAGGCAAATCTGAATGAAGCTTATTGCACTGAAATTAAGGGTGAATTATTTTTAATTAATGCTCACATCTCTGAATATAAAAGCGCTAATCGCTTTAATCATCCCCCCAAAAGAGCTAGAAAATTACTAATGCATAAAAAAGAAATTAATAAAATTATTGGTAAAATTAACACTCAAGGCTATTCGTTAATCCCGCTTAAAGTCTACTCTAATAAAAAAAATTTTATTAAAGTTTTACTTGGTTTGGGTAAAGGAAAAAAATTGCACGATAAGCGCAAAACTCTTAAGGAGAGGGATGAAGCAAGGCATATGCAACGCCATAATGAATAAGATTTAAATTAATACCATGAATGATTTTCTTTTAAAACCCCTTATTTCTCTAAGTCGCATTGGCGATACACTTACTACTTACTTACAAAAACTTGTTGGTGGTAATAAGGTTTTTGACTTACTCCTTCATAAACCCATTCGCGTTGAATCAATCGCTATATTGCCTAAGATTTACGAAATAACTCACAATGAATTGGTAATTATAAAAGGAAAAGTTGAATTGCATATTCCTCCTGCAAAATCGCGTCAACCTTTTAAAATCACCTGTCACAATCCAAGCGGTTATTTTAATTTAGTTTTTTTTAAAATTTTTCCAAGCCAATTGCAAAAACTTAAAATTGGTAGCGAGATTGCTATACTTGGTAATTTCGCTAAGTTGCTAGGTGAAAACCAAATTGTTCATCCGCAAGAAATTTTACCTATCACGCAGATAGAAAAAATGCCAAAATTTAATGTGATTTATCCACTATCTTCAACGATTTCTCATAAATTTTTGACTTATAAAATTCATGAGATTTTAAATAAAATTGCCCCTGAGAATGAGGAATGGATTGATATAAATACTTTTAAAAAGCTTGAATTCCCTAGCTTTAGCGATGCCTTAAAAAAATTACATTCACCTAAAAATGAACAGGATTTAGCTCCGCAAAATTGCGCAAGAAGAAGATTGGCTTATGATGAATTATTAGCTTGGCAATTGGCGATGAAACTAGTTAAAAATAACAATATCAGGAATAAAAAGCTTACTCAAATTATCGATAATAAAAAAAATTATTTAGAACAATTTTTACAATCATTGCCGTTTATCCCTACAAAATCGCAACTTAAAGCTATTGAAGAAATTAATTACGAAATTTCTTCTGATAAAAAAATGATGCGCTTACTTCAAGGCGATGTTGGTAGTGGTAAAACTTTAGTAGCAATATCTGCGTGTTTAAAAAATTTTATTTTTGGCAAGCAATCATGCATTATTGCTCCTACAACTGTACTCACCAAACAGCATTTTGTTTATTTTAAAAAACTTCTCCAAGATATTTCAATAAATATCGAAATACTCACTTCCGCTACCACAAAAAAACAAAAAACCCAAATAATTCAAAAACTTCAAAATGGTGAAATTGATATCTTAATCAGTACTCATGCAGTTTTAGAAGATGATGTTATATTCCAAAATTTAGGATTGGCAATTATTGATGAACAACATCGCTTTGGTGTTTTACAGCGTTTAAAATTAGTTGAAAAAGGTGCAGATGTGGATTTACTTTTGATGAGCGCAACACCAATTCCAAGAAGCTTAATGATGGGTTTATATGGTGATATGGACATTTCCATTCTTAGCGAAAAACCTAAAAATCGTCAAGAAATTACAACCTCAATAATGTCTCAAAATAAAAGCCCTGAACTTTATGAATCATTAAAAAAAGTAATTGCGCGTGGTGAAAAAATTTACTGGATTTGTCCAGTGATCGAAGAAAATGAAGAGCTATCACTAATTTCTGTTAATAGTAAATTCAATGAATTACAAAAAAATTTTGGTGAAAAAAAAGTAGCGATTATTCATGGTAAAATGAAAGAACGCGATAAAGAAAAAATTATGCAGGATTTTACAAATGATGATGGCGATTCGCAAATACTAGTTGCAACGACAGTAATCGAAGTAGGTGTCGATGTTGCAAAAGCTACTGTTATTATCATCGAAAATTCTGAAAATTTTGGCTTAGCGCAGTTGCATCAATTGCGAGGACGCGTTGGTAGAAGCGATAGAAAATCATATTGCATTTTGCTTTATGGCGAAAAATATGGCGCAGTTCAAAAACAAAGATTGGCAATTATGCGTCAATCAAATGATGGTTTTTTTATTGCCGAAGAAGATTTAAGATTGCGCGGAAGTGGCGAATTACTTGGCGTTAGACAAAGTGGATTTCCTGAATTTCGTATTGCTGATTTAAATTTTGATAATGATTTATTAAAAATTACTCACCAACAGGTTTTAGTTATAATTAACAGTGATAGTCAGCTTACAAGTGAAAATAGTAGAAAATATCAATATTTGATGAAACTATTTGGTTATAGCGAATTCTTAACGATAGTTAATAGTGGTTAAGTTTTTATATTTTTAAATCCATTTTTAGCTTTACAAAATCTAATCTTTAATATCTCGAACAATTTCAAACTTAAAAAAGAAAATGATTTATTTACAAAGGTAAATTATCATGTTTTTTCCAAGGCTTTAAAACCTTCTTCTTCTTAAGAATTTGTAGGGCTGTACAAATATGTTTACGAGTATTTTGCGGACGAATTACCTCGTCAATAAAACCTCGCGATGAAGCAACAAATGGAGAAGTAAATTTTTCACGATATTCATTAACTTTTTTAATTTTAGTTTCGGGATTTTTTGCTTCTTCACGGAAAATAATTTCTACAGCTCCTTCGGGACCCATAACTGCGATTTCGGCATTAGCCCAAGCATAGTTAACATCGCCACTTAAATGTTTTGAATTCATAACGATATACGCTCCGCCATAGGCTTTTCTGGTAATTACCGTGATCTTTGGAACAGTTGCTTCGCCATATGCATAAAGTAATTTTGCACCATGTTTAATAATTCCATTATGCTCTTGATCACTTCCCGGTAAGAATCCTGGAACATCAACGAAAGTCAAAAGTGGAATATTAAAAGCATCACAAAAACGAATAAATCTCGCTGATTTTTCACTGGCTTTAATATCCAAACATCCCGCTAATTGCATTGGTTGATTAGCAACTACACCAACGGTTTGTCCTTCCATTCTTCCAAAACCAATAATTATATTTTTTGCATAATTAGCTTGTATCTCAAAAAAATCACCTTCATCAAGAATTTTTTCAATTAATTCAACAATGTCATAAGGCTGATTAGGGCTATCTGGCACAAGGGTATTTAGCGATACATCAATACGATCAAAAGTATCGTCAATTGGAATTTCAGGAGAGCTTTCGCGATTCGATAATGGTAAAAAATTTAATAATCGACGAGTTTGCAATAACGCCTCAATATCACTTTTAAAAGTTAAATGCGCTACACCACTTTTAGCGCCGTGAACCGATGCTCCACCCAATTCTTCTTGGGTAATATTTTCACTCAGCACCGTTTTAACAACTTCAGGACCAGTAACAAACATGTATGACGAGTTTTCAACCATGATTGTAAAATCGGTGAGAGCTGGCGAATAAACTGCTCCACCTGCGCACGGTCCCATGATCAAAGAAATTTGTGGAATGACACCGCTAGCATCGATATTGCGCTGAAAAATTTCACCATATCCACCAAGCGAATCGACACCTTCTTGGATTCTCGCTCCACCTGAATCGTTAATGCCAATAACTGGAGCACCAACCTGCATTGCTTTATCAAGAATGTGACAAATCTTACGCGCATGAGCTTCGCCGAGCGATCCCCCCATTACTGTAAAATCTTGACTATAAACAAAAACTAAACGACCATTAATCATGCCCTGCCCTGAAACTACTCCATCGCCAGGATGTTTTTTATCTTCCATGCCAAAATCTGAACAACGATGTTCAACATATAGACCATATTCTTCGAAAGAATCTGGATCAAGAAGAACCTCGATACGCTCACGCGCAGTAAGTTTGCCTTTTGAATGTTGAAGATCAATACGCTTCTGACCACCGCCGATTATTGCTTCTTGACGCTTTAAGTTTAATTTACTTGTGTTTGCGGAATGCATAAAATGTTTAATTAATTTTGGCAATAATTGTTTCGCCACCGATCATAGTTTGACCCACTAAAGATTTAATTTCAACTGCCTCTGGCAAATAAATATCTGCCCTGCTTCCGAAACGAATAATTCCGTATCTTTGTCCAATTGTAACTTCTTGATCTTCTTTTAATTCTGAAATTATTCTTCTCGCTACCAATCCAGCTACTTGCACAAAAACAATTTCCAAATTGTTTTTAGTTTTAACAATCGCCGCATTTCTTTCGTTTTCAATGCTTGCTTCATCGGCATTGGCGCTTAAAAATTTACCTGGACGATAAATTACTTTGGTAATTTTTCCTGAAACCGGAACGCGATTAACATGGACATTAAAAACATTTAAAAAAACGCTAATTTTGTTGAATTTTTTCTTGCCATAACCAAGTTCCTCAGGAGCTTCAACGCTATATTCAACACGGGTTACCACGCCATCAGCTGGACTTACAATAACATTTTCTTCAACAGGAATAATTCTCTCAGGATCGCGAAAAAAGAAAATACACCACAATGTTGCAACCAAGCCTATCAAACCTAGAAAATTGCTAAGCATTGCCAAAAGAGCAGTAGCAATCGCGAAGATCAAAATAAATTTATAACCTTCTTTGTGAATTGGAAATGCCACTAATTTAAGGGCGTCGTATAAGTCGTTCATAAAATTTTTTAACTTTTGTTATTTTTAATAGAAATATTTATTTATGATTAAAAGAAATAATAAATAATATCTCAGTAAAACCTTTAAAATATTATTCTCAAAGTTTTTTCATACTTTATTTTTTATAAA
>CAILUF010000221.1 GCA_903837365.1 uncultured Alphaproteobacteria bacterium
GCAATTATCACAGTTAGGCTGTTAATTCGTGCCACTTGAATCAAATTATTTATGACAAAAAAACAAACAAAAGAGGTGCTTGGTTTAATTAAACTTCAAGTGCCATCGGGCAAAGCTAATCCAGCTCCGCCAATTGGTCCAGCCTTGGGTCAAAAAGGTTTAAATATTATGGAATTTTGTAAGCAATTTAATGCTTTAAAATTTGAATATGATATTGGTACGCCGATTCCTGTTACAATTGTTGCTTTTAAAGATAAAAGTTTTACTTTTACAACCAAAAGTCCTCCAGTTTCTTATTTAATAAAAAAAGAAATTAAGCTTGCCAAAGGCTCATCGAATCCAGGTAAAGATAGCGCTGGAAAAATTACCAAAGCACAAATCGCAAATGTTGCTAAGAAAAAAATGGTTGATATGAATGCGACTGATCTTGATGCCTGCATTAGCATGGTTTCCGGTTCGGCTACGTCAATGGGACTTGAAGTTGTAGATTAAATTTTTAAAAAATGAAAAAAGAAAAAAACAAAAAAAAGCAAATTATTGAGAAATTCTCAGTAGCTTCACTTGAGGAAGGAATTACAAAAGTAAAAGAACTTGCCAAAAAAGATAGAAAATTTATAGAATCTATCGACATCGCAGTCAATCTCGGTGTTGATGTTAAGCAATCTGACCAAACTGTCAAAGGAACTGTTTTACTTCCACACGGTTCTGGTAAAAAAATAAGAGCTATAGTATTTACAAATAATGAAGAACTAGCAAAAATTGCCATCGAAGCTGGTGCGGTAATGGCTGGACTTGATGATTTAATCACTAAAATTGACGGTGGATTTTTTAATTTTGATTGCTGTATCGCAACTCCTGACGTAATGCAAAAAATTAGTAAAGTTGCTAAAAAGCTTGGGCCACGTGGTTTAATGCCTAGTCCAAAAAATGGTACAGTTACTACTGACATTAAAAAAGCCGTAAGCGATGCTTTGAAAGGTAAAGTTGACTTTAAAAACGACAAAGCTGGAACCGTTCATTGTTTAATTGGAAAAATTAATTTTGAAAATAATAACTTGATTGAAAATCTTAAGGTTGTAATCAAGGCTATTAAGGATGCAAAGCCTGAAAGTGCAAAAGGAAAATATATTAAAGAATTTTATTTAAATTCAACGATGGGGCCATCAGTTCAGGTCGCTGTTGAGTCGCTTTAATTTGGAATCAATCGAATTTTAAAAAAAATGAATAAAAACGAGAAAGCAAATTTAGTTGCAAGTGTTAAGGATAAGCTTATTAGCAATGCCTTTATTGCAATAATTCATTACCGAGGAATGAATGATAAGCAACTTTATGATTTTAGGGTTGCTTTAAAAAGTAAAGGTTGTGGAATGAAAATAGTCAAAAATACCTTAGTAAAAGTAGCCATAGAAGGTACGGAACTTGAGGTGTTAAAATCTCATCTTACCGGTCCAACTGCTTTGCTATATTCTCAAGACCCGGTCGCGCTTGCCAAGGCAATTACGGATTGTGGCAGAGATGTTGAATCGCTTAAAATAATAACCGGTTTTTTTAAGAAATCTTTATTGAACGAAACTGCCATAAAAGAAATGGCAAAACTTGGTTCTTTGGAAGAGGTGCGCGCATCTTTTGTTGGATTGCTCAAGGGCGCACAAACAAATTTTGTTCGAATTCTTTCTGCTCCGCAAAAAGGTTTGGCAACTTTGAAAACTCAGTAAATTATTAATCATTAACTTTAAACAATAGGAAAAAAATGTCAGTAAATCTAGAACAATTATCAGAGTCTTTATCTTCACTTACAGTTCTCGAGCTTGCAGAGCTTAGTAAAAAATTAGAAGAAAAATGGGGTGTTTCAGCGGCATCTTTTGCAAGTGCTGCACCATCAGCCGGTGGATCAGCTGAAGTAGCAGAAGTCAAAGACAAATTCGAGGTGGTTTTAACAGTAGTTGGCGACAATAAAATCAATGTTATTAAAGAAGTAAGAGCTATTACTAATCTTGGCTTAAAAGAAGCGAAAGACTTAGTGGAATCTGCTCCAAAAACTTTAAAATCAGATGTTGCTACAGCTGAAGCTGAAGAAATTAAAAAGAAGCTTGAAGCCGTTGGTGCAAAAGTTGAATTAAAATAGTTTAATTTAGTTTTGGCGAATTGCTGTTAAATTTATTTATTTTATTTTTGGGATAAATAAATTTAAACAATAAGCTGAAACTACCTTTATTAAAACATAAACATTTTAATTTTATTAAAAAAATTAATTTAAAATTTATAACATGTTTAGAACTGGTTATAAATAGTTAAAATTAATTTACCTTAAATTCATTATTAGTTCTAACTTCTATAGCTAAATCGTTATAGATGCTTGGTTTATATCTAGTACTTAAAAAAAGTACTAAATTATCGATTTGTTGAAATAATTATTGATCTGATTTGTTAATAAAAAATTGGCAATTCAGATCACGAAATTTATAATCGTATATTTTGTTCATTATTGAACTTGTAAATCAAATCAAAATCGCTACTCAATTTAGCGATGTTGAAATCTGTTAATTTGATTAAATTAAAAAGCTAAATATTATGGCGCAAATTCGAAATTTTGACAATTCTCTTTTTAGAAAAAGTTTCAGCAATAATGCTGATAAAGAAACAATTCCGCACTTAATCTGCGTACAAAAAGAGTCTTACGAAAAATTCTTGCAAATTGATGTTGAAGCTACCTTGCGAGAAAATGTTGGAATTCAATCAGTTTTCAATAGTTTTTTCCCAGTATCAGATTCATCTAATCGACTTACTGTTGAATTTATAAGCTATGACCTCAAGCAACCTCGCTACGAATCTAGTGAATGCTTATCGGCTGGTCGAACATTTTCTTCATCATTAAGCGCTCAGTTACGCTTGATTCTATGGCATCAAGATGACGCCAATTCAATACGAGAAATAAAATCAATTAAAGAGCAAGAAGTTTATCTTTGCGAAATTCCGTTAATGACTGAAACGGGAAGCTTTATTGTCAATGGCGCAGAACGCGTTATCGTTTCTCAAATGCGTCGTGCTCCCGGTGTGTTTTTTGATAGTGATAATTCAAAACTTTCTGGCTCAAAATCTTATAGCGCTAAAATTATTCCTTACATCGGCTCGTGGATCGATTTTGAATTTGATAGTAAAGATATTTTACATTTTCGAGTTGATAAAAAAAGAAAAATTCCAGTTACAAGTTTGCTAAGAGCGATTGGTTTTACATCTGAATCAATAATCAATAACTTTTATGGAGCTGCTGATGCTGTAATAACCGATAATGGTTGGGCTCTCGAATTTGATGTTGAAAATTTTATGGGCAAAAAACTTGCTTATAATCTAATTTGTGCAAAGACTGGTGAAATTGTTATCAAAGAAGGAACGAAAATAAATCGCAAAATTGCTGAAAAACTTGATCCTAACTTTAAGCATTATCTTTTAAGTGATGATGTTTTGTTAGGTTATGTTGTATCGAAAGATTTAATCGAATCTGAAACTGGCGAATTATTGCTCGAAGCTGGTTCAATCCTTACTCCTGAAAGCCTGGAGATTTTGAAAAAATTAAATTTCACTTCAATTCCAATTATTAATCCAAGCAAATCAGATATAGGACCATACATCTATAGCACAATGTTGGTTGATAAAAATCTTACCCAAAAAGATGCGTTATTTGATATTTATAAAGCAATAAGACTTGGCGAAACTCCATCATCTTTAGAAATTGCTAAAAGTTATTTTGAAAATTTATTTTTTAATGATATTCGCTACAATTTATCCGATGTTGGAAGAATGAAAATGAATCATCGTCTTGATATTAAAAATACTCATAATAATCACTTTTTAACCAACGAAGATATTGAAAAAACTATAAAAATTCTCAGCCTCATTAAGCATAATGATCTTAAGACTGATGATATTGACAACCTTGCAAACCGAAGAGTAAGGGCAGTTGGTGAATTAATCGAAAATCAATTGCGTATCGGTATGGCGCGTATTGAAAAATCGATTGTTGAAAAAATGAATTCTGTCGAAGTTGATACAATTATGCCTCAAAGCTTAATTAATTCTAAACCCTTGATCAGCGCTGTTAAAGACTTTTTTGCAACTTCGCAATTATCACAATTCATGGATCAAACCAATCCACTAGCAGAAATTACTCATAAACGCCGTTTGTCAGCACTTGGACCAGGTGGATTGACTCGCGAAAGAGCTACTTTTGAAGTTCGTGATGTTCACCATACCCATTATGGAAGAATTTGTCCAATTGAAACTCCAGAAGGTCCGAATATCGGTTTGATTAACAGCTTAGCAACCTTTGCACGCGTTAATAATTATGGCTTTATTGAAACGCCATATCGTAAAGTTGTTAATGGTAAAATTACTAATGAAGTAAAATATTTTTCAGCAATGGAAGAAATTGATTTTGCTATTGCCCCTTCGACTGTAATCGTTGATGATAATGGAATTATTAGATCTGATTTAGTTAGTTGCCGTAAAAATGGCGAATTTGTAATGTTGACTCCAGATAAAATAGATTTTATTGACGTTTCTACAAAACAAATAGTTTCTATTGCTACGACTCTAATTCCGTTCCTTGAAAATGATGATGCTAATCGTGCATTGATGGGTGCAAACATGCAAAGACAAGCGGTACCATTACTTCGTCCTGATGCGCCATTAGTTGGAACCGGAATGGAATCGGTAATTGCTACGGATTCCGGTGCGGTGGTTCGTGCTAAAAAAGATGGCGTTGTAAAATTTGTTGATGCCACAAAAATTATTATCGAATCAATCGATAAGGATGGCATTCCATTTATCGACATTTGCAATTTAAACAAATATGTTCGTACCAACCAAGATACTTGTATTAACCAAAGGCCAGTGATTGAGTTAGGGCAAAAAGTGAAAGCAGGGCAAGTTATTTCTGATGGTCACAGTATTGCCAATGGTGAAATAGCTCTTGGTAAAAATGTTAGAGTAGCGTTTATGCCTTGGAATGGCTATAACTTTGAAGACTCGATTATTATTTCTGAAAAACTTCTAGCTAATGATACATTTACTTCTATTCACATTGAAGAGCTTGAAGTTGTTGCGCGTGACACGCGTCTTGGACCCGAAGAAATCACTCGCGACATTCCTAATGTTAGCGAAGAAGTTTTGACTAAACTTGACGAAGAAGGAATTATCCACATCGGCGCTGAAGTTAAGGCGGGAGATATTCTCGTTGGAAAAACTACGCCTAAGAGTGAATCACCAATGACTCCAGAAGAAAAATTATTAAAAGTCATTTTTGGTGAAAAAGCTTCGGATGTAAAAGACTCTTCGCTTTATGCTCCAACTGGAATTTCAGGAACGGTTGTTGATGTAAAAGTTTTCTTGCGCAAAGGAATCGAAAAAGACGAAAGATCAATCTACATCGAAATGCAACAGATTGAAGAATTGGCAAAGAAAAAAACTATTCATGTGCAGTTTCTTGACAATTCACTAAAAGAATCTTTGATCGATATTCTTTCAGGAAAAAAATATATAAGCGGAGTTGATAAAGTAAAATTGAGTGGAAAGCTTGATGGTAAAGATCTTGAGCAACTATCAAAAAATCAATTAATTAAAATTGTTGTTGATGATAGCAAAGCAATGGATCAAGCTGAAAAATTAGTTAAGGCTGTGAACAAGCAAATCGCCGAAGCTGAAAAAGAATTCAATGATAAAGTTGCTCGAATTAAGGCTGGCGATGAATTAGGACAGGGTGTTTTAAAAATTGTTAAAGTTTATGTAGCTTCTAAATATCATCTTCAGCCAGGCGATAAAATGGCTGGTCGACATGGTAATAAAGGTGTGGTTTCAAAAATCGCCCCTGTTGAAGATATGCCATACTCTTTCGATGGTGAACCGGTTGACATAGTTCTGAATCCTTTAGGTGTTCCATCGCGTATGAACGTAGGACAAATTTTAGAAACACATCTTGGCTTTGCTTCGAAAGAACTTGGTAAACAAATTTCAGCGTTACTTGATCAAGTATCGCATCAGAAAGCTGAGTTCATTTCTAAGCTTAAGAAAAAACTTTTAGAAATTTATTCTTCAGATGATGAGATTAAGAAAATTAATAAAATGTCCGAAGAGGAATTGCTAATTTTTGCTAATAAAATAAAAAATGGCGTGCCATTTGCAACGGGAATTTTTGAAGGTGCAAAAGTTGAATATATCACTAATCTCCTTGAAAGTGCAGGGGTCAGTAACTCTGGTCAAATCGCACTTTACGATGGAAAGACAGGTGAAAAATTTGATCGTAATGTTACGGTTGGTTATATTTACATGCTTAAATTGCATCACTTAGTTGATGATAAAATTCACGCTAGATCGATTGGGCCATACAGTCTTATAACGCAACAGCCACTTGGCGGAAAATCGCATTTTGGTGGTCAAAGATTTGGTGAGATGGAATGTTGGGCATTGCAGGCATATGGGGCGGCTTACACTCTTCAAGAAATGCTTACCGTTAAATCTGATGACGTAGTGGGAAGAATTAAAATTTATGAATCAATCATTCAAGGCAATCAGAATTTCAATTGTGGAATTCCAGAGTCCTTCAATGTTATGATTAAAGAGGTTAGATCTTTAGGTTTGAATATTGAGCTTATCGAAAATTAAATTTAATACGTTAAAAAACACCACAAAAAACTCAAAAATTTTGAAAATAAATTTAAAAAATTAGTAATTAAAAAATTAAAAACATGACTCTCGCAGGAACTTCATCTCACGGTCTTTTAAGTATTAGCTCTAACAATGCAGTGGATCTACTTGATTTTAATGCTATAAAAATTTCTATTGCCGATCCAGATAAAATTAGATCTTGGTCTTACGGCGAAGTTACTAAGCCTGAAACCATTAACTATCGAACCTTTAAACCAGAAAGAGATGGATTATTTTGCGCGCGAATCTTTGGACCAATCAAAGACTATGAATGCTTGTGCGGAAAATATAAGCGTATAAAATATAAAGGAATTGTTTGCGAAAAATGCGGAGTCGAAGTTACATCATCTAAAGTTCGTCGCGAGCGCATGGGTCATATCGAGCTTGCCGCACCAGTTACGCATATTTGGTTTTTAAAATCTTTACCTTCAAGAATTAGCACAATTCTTGGAGTGACTCTTAAGTCAATTGAAAAAGTTATTTATTTCGAATCTTATTTAGTTATAGATGGCCTAATGTCGCCAATGAAGGAAGGTGAAATTCTCAATGAAGAAGAATATGAGAAATATCAAAAAGAATATGGATATGGAAGTTTCGTCGCTGAAATGGGTGCTGAAGCAGTTCAAAAATTAATTCAAAAACTTGATTTTAAAAAAATACAAAAAGAATTGCGTGAAGAGCTTGCAACTTCACTTTCAGAAATGAAAAAAGAAAAAACTATTAAGCGTTTAAAATTAATTGAGCAATTTTTAGAATCTGGCAATAAACCTGAAACCATGATCATGACTGTATTGCCAGTTATTCCGCCTGATATTCGTCCTTTGGTAATGTTGGATGGTGGTCGATTTGCAACCTCAGATTTAAATGAACTTTATCGTCGTGTAATCAATCGTAACAACCGCTTAAGAAGATTGATCGAATTAGGTGCGCCAGAAATTATCATTAAAAATGAAAAGCGAATGTTGCAAGAATCGGTGGATGCCTTGCTTGACAATGGTCGCTCAGGTGCTGTAGTAAAAAATTCAAACAAAAAAGCTTTCAAATCTTTAAGTGATATGCTTAAGGGAAAACAAGGGCGTTTCCGTCAAAACTTGCTAGGTAAGCGTGTCGATTATTCAGGTCGAAGTGTTATCGTTGTAGGTCCTGAATTAAAACTTCATCAGTGCGGTTTGCCAAAAAAAATGGCCCTAGAATTATTCAAACCATTTATTTATTCGAAGTTAGAGCTTTACGGAAAATCACCTTCGATTAAGGTTTCTAAAAAAATGGTTGAAACAGAACGTCCTGAAGTTTGGGA
>CAILUF010000222.1 GCA_903837365.1 uncultured Alphaproteobacteria bacterium
TGTTTGGGCATTTATGGCTGTTTCCAGATAGGATTTTGCTAAACTGTATTTTCCCTTTTTCAAATAAAATTCACCCAATTTGGTAGTGGTCAGTATGTGGTGTGGGTCACGTTTGAGCGCCTCGCGATAGTACTTCAACGGTTCATAAATGGCGTTCTCAAACTGCTCCAGCCTTACTCCAATTTGATACAACTCATCGGGAGTTGTTATCTGCGATGGATTTACAGGATGGACAAATTTTTCAGGTTCAGGACTGTTTTTTGAAAATTCAACTATATCGTTAACTTGATTTTTAATTTGGTCGTCTATTTTTTTAAAATCTTCATCATTGGCAATTTTCTGAGCAGTCATTGCGTTTCGCAAATTATCAATTGGATCTTGTTCTTTTTTGCAATTAACTTCTTCCTTGCTTCTGTAAGTTGCAGGATCTGACATTGAATGTCCACGATAACGATAAGTGTCCATCTCAATAATCATCGGTCCGTTATTGGCACGAACATAATCAACACATTTTTGAGCATCATAAATAACATCGAGCACATCCATACCGTTAATTTTTACACCTGGAATATTAAAGCCAATTCCGCGCTTATGAAGTTCATCAACACTTGAAGCTCTAGTTACTGAAGTACCCATTGCGTAATGATTATTTTCAATAATAAACAGTACTGGCAAATTCCATAATTTCGCCATGTTGAAAGATTCGTAAACTTGTCCTTGATGTGAAGCGCCATCGCCAAAATAACAAAAGGTAACATTATTGCGATTGAGATATTTATCAGCAAAAGCTAGACCTGCGCCAATCGGAACTGATGCGCCAACGATTCCATGTCCACCGTAGAAATGTCTTTCGAGGTCAAATAAATGCATTGATCCACCTTTACCCTTCGAAGATCCATCTCTTCTTCCCAGCAATTCTGCCATAATTTTTTTAGGATCAGAGCCTACTGCCAGCATGTGTCCGTGATCACGGTAAGTTGTAATAACTTTATCGCCTTCTTTCATAGTGTGGTGCATGCCTGTTGCAATTGCTTCTTGGCCGATATAGAGGTGACAAAAACCTGCAATCAAACCCATGCCGTAGAGTTGCCCAGCTTTTTCTTCAAATCTTCTAATCAACAGCATTTCGCGGTAAAAATTTAACAATTCTGCTTTGCTAAAATTTTTAATAAAATCGCTTTTTGAACTAGAAAGACCAGGGTTTTTAGCGGTTGCTTTAAAATCTGATTTATTGTCAAAATTTTTCATTTGATTTAAATTATCGTTAAGTTTTGTCATATTTTCCTTTCAATGAATTGGCCCAGAATGAATTGGCGCAGTTTATAAAAAAAATTCTTAAGAAGTTTAAAAGGTAGAACAGTTAAAATCAAAAAAAATTAAATGTCAAATTAACCTTTGTTAGTAAAATTTATCTAAATTAATTCATGAGAATAACAAATTAGCGTCCTTGATTAATAACGGCATTTAGCAATGCGCCGTTTAAAGATGAAAATATTTTAGGACCAATCTCGATTACGCCGTAAGCTAAAACTAGCATTGAGCCAATGATAAGAATGATTTTTACGGTAGTTTGAAAAATAAGTTTCTTTAGCATTTCAGTTTGATCCATTTGCGAAGCTTTCAATCTCGAAGCTTGCCTAGCATCCTCTAATTCTTTTTTTTCCTTCTCTTCTTCTTCGCTTAATTTTTCTTTTTCCTCATCTTTTTCTTGTTCTTTTTCTTCATCGCAATTATCGTTTTTGTCGCTAAAAAGTGATTGCTCGATTAAATTTTTTTTGGTAGTTTTTTCGGTGATTTGCTTTTTCATAAATGATGCTAAAGCATTGCTAGATTTTGCAGTCATATAAATAAATAATAATAAGTTATTTTTAACAAGATACAATAAAAACTGTTGTTTAATAATAAATTATTTTTCTTGCTAAAAATTAAGTCTTTGAATTAAAATGTATCATGTTATTAACAATCTAAAAATGTAAAAAAAAGATCGCAACAAATGAGCTTATTTTTTCTCAAACCAATACTAACAGTGCTTTTAATTGCAATAATTTCCGGGTTACTTGGAGTTTTTGTACTTTGGAAAAAAATGGCATATTTTGGGGATGCAATATCGCATTCAATGCTACTTGCTGTAGTTCTATCGGCTTTTCTGCAAATAAACCAAAACCTAATGTTTTTATTATTTGCAGGTGTTTTTGCTCTTATTTGCGCAACAATTTTGCACAGTAAAATATTTACGCGCGATAGTTTAGTGATGATTTTATCTTACTTTTCTATAGCGTCAGCTTTTATTGTTAGCGATATTTTTTTGCCAAATTTCAATTTCACCAGCTACATTTTTGGCGAGTTAATGACTGTTTCAACAAACGAAGTTATTGCTCTAAGTATATTAGCTTTGATTGTAGTAATTTATAGTTTTTTATTTTATAAAA
>CAILUF010000223.1 GCA_903837365.1 uncultured Alphaproteobacteria bacterium
CCAAATGAATAGCTAGCTGTCAACCCGGACGCTAATTATTAGATCTATTATTTAAAAATATTTATAATGTTTTTAAAATAACAAAAAACTAAGGCGATAACATTGATTTAAATTTTAGGCAATTGCTTAAAATTGTCAATTTTCGTTAATGCTTGGATAGATATCGCAATATAATCATATTGTAAAAGATATTTTCCAAGCATATGAAATTGGCGATTGATGTAAAATGTTTTACAAAAAACTAAATTATTATCAAAATTAAATAAGCCTCTAGCCTATATCCAGAGCTAGATAATTGATATATTTGCTTTAAAAATATTTACAATGTTTTTAAAAGCTAAATCTTGAAGAAATATCGATGAAATAAATTTAGGCAAATGCTTAAAATAATTATTTATCGTGTTTTCTTGAATTATTATTGAACGGTAATCACCCTCATAAATATTCTCCATGATGGTATAATTGGCAATTTTTAGCTTTTTTATAAGTATAAATATCAATATAAATGAAGTTAGGTTTGGTCAATTAAATCGTGATTAAATCGCGATTAAAGATCTAAAATTAATTTTCTAAAAATTTTAAATATGAGGTTTAAACTTCACATTTTTATTATTAAGGAAATTTGATTTTAAAGTCTGCTAACAGATTGACGTACAAAATGAAGAGTTTTTATTTCCTACGGGGTTTCCGGATATTGGAAATTGCGATTATTCGCAATATTATTAAAAACTCGATCGTTTGATTAATTGCGTTTACTGCGCGCAATTATTTTTGAACTCTGGCGATATTTATTATTTGGTATTAGTTCAATTAATGAAATTTTCTTTAATTAAACTAATAAATTTATTTTATGATCTATTAATAAATCTTGTTAACTAATAAAATAGCTTAACTTTTTTATAAAATAATTTTGATCTCGTTCAAGTGGTGTTACGAGATCTTGATTGATTTGGTAAATTGTTGAGCTGGGCATTAAAATTATTGCCATTGAAAGAGTGGTAATGAGAAAGAATATTTAAAATGAAATTGTAATTGTGATTTTTGGTCTTTGGTTGTTAGACCTTTTATCAAATTTACGATGTTGAGGGTTAGACTTTGGCCATTAATTTTACATTATAAATTATTGCTTTTAGTGAGATTTTGGCAATAATTTATATTCTTATTTATTGGCTTTGAAGCAATTAATATGCTTTTGCGGGCTAATCGATAATTAGATAATTTCTAATTATCGATTAAACCTAAATAACTTTTTTAAGTTCTGGTAATATTTGCAAATTTTTAGTAAGATTTAAGTTATGCAAAATTATTTAAATAAAGTTATAGTGGTTTTACGCTGTTAATCCTTAATTGGCAAATTATTTTGATTGAGAATTTGGTTATCATGTTTTCTAAATTATTGATCAATTAAAATTTGTAATGGGTTTTTAAATATAAGAAATGCCTCAACTTTTTGTGAGATTTTAGTTGAATAGCAATTTCTAATTATTGAAACCTTGCGATTATTAGCGTTTGGCATTTTAATTTATTGATGATTTATTTATAAATAATCAATAGTTAAATTTATGCAAAGCTGGGTTTTGCGAATAAATTAGGCGCAATTTTTGTGAGATTTTAATTGTCGCTAAATCGTTAAACCTGATTGATTGCCAAGAATTTAGTGCTGTAAGTGAATATTAATATTTACCTTACTCTTAAAACCTTTGGCTAAATATTTTATTAGTTTTTAAGTTTTCTGATAAAATATTATTTTTAATTATATCCTAGTTTTTAGTTAAAAAATAGTCAAACTAGTTAACAGTTATTTATCACTAACTGTTAATAACTAAAGATAAATAAGTTAATATTGTAAAAAATTATTCTGATTTTGAATTATGTTTTTTTAAGAAAGATTTAATTTTTACAAATATTCGTTTGTAATTTTAATAAATTTGTTAACAAATATTGCGTCTACAAAAGTTTAGCAATATCTAATAAGATGTTGCTATTCTAGGTAGCTAATCGTTGATTAAGTGAGATTATTAAGTTTTTTTAATAACTTACAATTGACGATTAGCTACTGAAATTAAAATATTTTACTATTTAAAATTGCGATTTTTTTAATAGTTGTTTTTGGTCGTGCTTACGCAACGCAGCACTTAAAGTGTCGTGCTTACGCAACGCAGCACTTAAAGTGTCGTGCTTACGCAACGCAGCACTTAAAGTGTCGTGCTTACGCAACGACAGGATCCCTCAATAAAAATTTTTAAAAAAAAACGAAGTCCAACATCGAAAATGAAGTTTCAGATCGTTTTACAAATAAAACCATTTCAACCTTAAATGACCATCATAACAAAATATTTTGCCATTCGCGTTTAAAGCGTCGATGGGTTTATTCTAGTCGCGCTAAAGCGTCGATGGGTTTATTCTAGTCGTGCTAAAGCGTCGAGAGGTTTTTAAGATAAATTATTCAAAAGCGAACGCTTCATGTTTCTTCATCTTAAGGCTTTTGGGCAATTTTAGCCAAAAAGATGAAGTTAAAATGGTTAATTCATAAACTATCGATTAAAGGGTTAAAATTTTATAGGAGTGGTTAAATCTATAATTTACTTTAAGGCGATTAAAATTTATAAGATTTTGTTGTAAGGTTATAACAGCATGTGAATAAAATAGGTTTCCATCGCCATTTTTTTAATTATGCCTTAAAATAAAAAACCTATTGCAGATCTTGCTAATCATTGGCTAGTGAGTGATATAATTTTTTAAATTTGCGTTAGCAAATTAATTGCAAGGAAATGAATCGCCTAATAATGAACATTAATTGTTAAGCTCTATAAGGGATTACTTTTTGAAATTTGAGAGGGAATTTAAGATTGGTAATCATTATTCATGATCAGATTTTTTGTTAATTAATTTTACAATTCCAATCTTTTTATTTCATCTTCAATTGCCTGACGAACTTCGTTAAGGCGAGATAGATGAGGAGCATGTCCACATTTATCAAAGATAATGCTTTTGAAATTTGGGCAATATTTTTGAAAATATTCCTTTTGCGCAATATTAACGACTACATCTCCAGATCCATGGAAATAAAGAATCGGAGGCATTTTACTCATATCTAAATCAAAGCATGAAAAACGACATAACTCTTCGTACCAAAATTTTATTTGCTCAAAATTTTTTTCATCCACTGCTAAATTCCTGATAATTTCTTTGGCATTTCGATCATTCATTGAAATTAGGGTTAAAAATTCCTTAAGCATATCTCCGGAATTATTATCAAGCATGATATTAATTTTTTTGTATAACTCCTGTGACATTCCCGAGTTAATTCGCGAATCCTTAAGCATTTGAAATGGCGATGCAAGTAAGATAAGAAGTTTTGGACTGATTATGTTATTAGCAATTGCTCTAACCAGAATTTGTCCACCAAGGCTCCAGCCCATAGCAATTTCACAATCAGTATTTTTTTTTAATTCTACAAATAACTCGTCAACGCTATTTGTTTTTGAATAGTCTAATGAATTAATTTTGTAAATATTTTTGATTGATGAGTTGGTAAAAACTATTTCCAAGCTATCATGTTTTTGTGCCCATCCACTCAAACATAGAAAGGTTTTAGACATTTTGTAGATTTATTTTTTTTCGCTAGAAACGAAATCAAAATCACCAAATTTATTTTTGAATTTACTAACCATTTCGTTATTGGCATTGATAAAGTTACCACCTTTTTCTTGCCAAGCTGGATGATTTTTAGGATCAACATCGAGATGAAGAACGCTATCCTCTTTGCCCCATGTGGTTAGAATTTCAAAAGCTGAGCCATCAGTCATCTGTACTTTTACTTTATGCTGTTTAGGATTAGTTCCTTCCAGCTTTGTTTTGGCAACTGTTTTTGTTTTTGACATTTTTAAGAAAATTTAAGTTTGACTTATTTTTTACTTGATTTACAATTTAAACTAGTAATTTTATATAATTATTTCATATCAAAATTTTTTGTCAATAGGTCAAGTTCATTTAAATTCATTTTAAAGAAATTTCTTGACATCGGAGAAAAAATTTCAAAAATTGATTGCTGTGAATCTATAAAATTTAATTAAAAGCTGAATTAATGAAAAGAAGTTTCTTGTTAGGAAAAAAATCGCTCGAATTAGGATCTTTAATGCTGGATATAGTTGTTCTTGTTGTTAAAAGGATTATTAAAATTGCCTTTACCAAAAGAACTGTTTTATTTGTTACCAATGAAAAAATTAGAAGCGTTAATTTAGGTCCACTATTTCAATTGGTGATTGTTTTTTTTATAGCGTGGATAATAAATCTTTTTAATCAATCGGTACGTTATCACGAAATTCTTGATGAAAAATCACAAGAAATTTCTAGATTAAAATCAATGAATTCTTTTTTTGAAGATGAATTTGACGAGGTTAATGATAGATTAAAAAAAATAAACGAATATCTTTCAACAACAATTGGCTCTAAGAGAAATGTTAAGGATACTCGCGATGATTCAAATCCAAAAGTTAAACTACCACAAAACATTGTTCGCGATCAACTTTCTAAGCGTGACAAAAATACTTTAAACAATATCATTGAAACCAAGGAGCAGATTGCCGATATTCAAAATATAGCTCGAGACAGAATTAAAAAAATTGAATTAGTTATAAACACTACGGGTTTAAATATAAAAAAATCAAAATCACTTTTTAAAAAATTTAATAACAAGGATCACGTTAAAGAAGCTTCTCTTAATAATCCTAACGAGCTTAATACTGCCCAAGGCGGTCCTCGTGAATCTGGAAGTCTCGATGAGATGGTTAGCAATTCTGCTAATTCAACTTCCCAAGATCATGATTTTGCCAACCTTCAATTTTCTAGCGAGATTGATTATTTGATGGTTTTAGAAAGATTAACGCAGGCTCTTCCTTTTAATCGTCCCATGAAAAATTACTATATTTCTAGTACATTTGGTATCCGAGTGGATCCGATTACGCAACGTTATACTCAGCATAATGGCTTAGATTTTGTTGGCGTTACCAATGAAAAAATAATTAGCCCATCGGCTGGTAAAGTTATCCTTGCTGGAAGATTTAGTGATTATGGGAATGCTGTAGTCATCGATCATGGTTATGGAATTACTACTCGTTACGGTCATCTTTCGTCATTGAAGGTGAATGAAGGTGATATTGTTAAATCAGGGCAAGTCATTGCTTTCCAAGGAAGTACTGGAAGAAGTACAGGTGCTCATTTACATTATGAAATCAGATATAAAAATATTCCGCTAAATCCCAGAAAGTTTTTAGAAGCGGGGCAAATTTTAAATGATTCAAATCCTAAATATGTCAATAGCTAAAATCAAATCAAGGCTTTGTGCCGTAAACAGTAATAGTGTTGGAAAAAAAATTGAAGCGATTACGTCTTCTGTTAAATCTACACCAACAATAATTGCTCGCGATCTTATTATTGAAGGTCAACTTAAAAGTTCAGGTACAATTGAAATTGAAGGCGTTGTAAAAGGAACGGTCAATGGCAATTCCGTTATCTTGCGCGAAGAGGGTCTTATTGAGGGTTTGGTTTATGCGGAATTCTTGAGTATCAGAGGCAGATTTGAGGGAACCATTAAAGCCAAAAACATTAGCGTTTCCAGAAAAGCTAAAATTATTGGTGAAATAGAATATGATTCGTTATCCGTTGAGGATGGGGCATCAATTGATGGTCAATTTAAAAAAATCCAATCTAATAATTTATAGTTAAAAGTTATTAATAATTGTTTACACCTGTTTACACACAATAAAGTTGATTGCTTGTTAAAGTATTTAATTGGTTTATTTTGCTCTTAATAGCTCCACTCTAAAATTTTCTTCCAATTTAAGTTTTTATTTTCGGTAATTTAAAATAGTAAAATATCCGCAAAATATCAATTAAACCATTTCAATTTTAGAGTTGAAATCATATTGCTTTATTAATCTATCTACCTTGATCAATTAATTTGTTATTGAAAATACACAGCAGCCCATCCGCAAGTCTTAAAGTAAATTGCCTTGCAATTGTTGGAATTACAACATAACGATCACGAACAACATAGGTTAAAGGAATTTCCGATCCACCATTGTCAACCATGCTAATTGTTGGGATAACCAGATTGTCATTAGCGAATTGAAAATGAGTTTCTGCGCCATCATCATAAACTTTAAGAGGCATTATTTCATCAGATCTTCCAGCTACACGATAATCGAAATTTAATTCTACGCCTTCGGGATTTCTCTCGATAATTGATGGCAAAGGTTCGTCAATGCGAGTTTGAGGTGTTGGGGTACGAACTATCTCATTAATTTTTGCAATTTTAGGTAACATAGGTGCCGATGGAATCCGAGTGGCAATATTTGGAACGGCAAGTTGCGGAGGTATCGGAAGCGGTTGACCAATTTGCGGATAAAAAAATCGAATAGTATAAACTAAATCTTCATCAGCTTTGCCACTATATTCATCAGAACGAATATCAAAATGATAAGTTCTTTTATTGGTAATGATGGTCATGTTAGTATGGGCTGCGATTTCTAATGGACGAATGAATAAGCGTTTGCCAGCAGGTGTTAAGCGCCATGCAAAAGCTTCGCCAATTGAAATCATTTCGATTTCTTCATCACCGGAAAATTCAATAAATGATTGGTAATTATAAAAAAACTTTAATTCATAAACTTCATTTGGATTATAAACCAAAGTACGAATTCTTGAATCGGTTGTAATTGGGGTTTGAGCAAAAGTTGACGAAGAAATAATCAGCCAGAACAAAAGTGTTTTGAAAATATTTGTAATTTGAAATTGATTTTTCATTAGTAGCTAAATACCTCCTCGGCGATTGAATATCTATTAACTTGGAAACCAAGCGGATTGATCAACCTTTCCTCGGTGGTAAGTTGAATGTTAGGGGAAAAATAAAATCCTAAAGTTATCACTTCGTCAACAGTTTTTGAAGTTGATTCAAAAAGATCAATTTGCCTTACAATTCTGATTTGCGCAGTATTTTGCTCTTGAAATAAAATTGATTTTATCCTTACGGAAATTTTTGAATTAGCTCCTAATTCTCTAGGGTTAATTCTAGATTTATATTCCGCGTAAACAGTAGGCGATGAAAATAAACGCATTTCTTCGATATCAGTTTTATATATTTTAGGATCGTAACCGCTAGCTAAATGAACATATTTGTTGATAAAAAATCTTCTAATGGCTTGATCTCCAGTTAAGTATCCAGCGCTTATTTGATCAACTACTGTAGCGATTCCAGTTTTTTCTTCAATCTCAATAACATATGGCTCAAGAGACTTTGATGACATTATTGTCTTAACAAAAATTATTGAAATTGCTACTGAAAACATTGATACCAAAGTAAATAATAATAAAATATTTCTTTGCACAACAACAATCTGGTAGCGATTTGAATACCAGCTTTTTATTTTTGATTTGGATTTTTTATTTTCGGTCATAGAATATTGATAAATCCTAGAAAATTAAGCTTTAAGGATACTTTAATTTGTTATTAAAATTATAATTAAGTTATATCCAAATATTTTAATCTAGAAACCTAAATTGCTTGATTAAATATTTCAAGTAGTCTTAGATGTTAAGGTGAAATTATTTTATTTTAAATTAATAAAATCAAAATTTACTTTTTAAAGTTTAATAGTTTTTTTAAAAAAACAAGCAAAAGTAAGCCTTGAAAGGTTAATTATTAATATTAGAAATTATTGTAAAATAAAACCGTTATTATTTTTTATTGTTTCAATCTTGTATTGCCAATAACTTAATATAAAAATTACACTACTTGCAAAAAAAAAATTAAACAATAAAAATGATTTTTTTGACGTGAGTTATTCCAATTCAATCTGTAAATCAGACTTTTAATTTGATAATTTATTTAATTATAAACCTAGAAGCTCTAGGTTAAAATAACAAAATGAAATTAATTGCATCCTTTAAAATTGAATTTATGATATGCTAAATTGGCATCATAGCTCGCAAGTCCAGGTTATTACTTAATAGAATTTATGATTTTTACTAGCCAAGAAAAAGTTCCAATTGCTCAAAAACTCGAACAACTAAATTGGCTGTTAATTTGGCTGGTGATAATTTTAGCATTCATTGGTTTCTTGATGCTCTACTCTGCGGCGGGTGGATCATTTCGTCCTTGGCTATTTAGACAGCTAGGTTTCTTTTGTTTATTTTTCCCGTTGATGTTGTTCATTGGAATTGCCGATATTAGACTTTGGTTCAAAGCTTCCTATTTTTTTTATGCTGGAGCGTTAATCTTGGTTATAATCGTTGATATCATGGGGCATAATGCCATGGGTGCAACGCGTTGGTTTCGTATCGGTTCTTTGACAATACAACCTTCCGAGATAATGAAAATATGCACAGTCTTTGCGCTTGCAAGATATTTTTATAGCATAGAAATTGAAAATATTGGCAAGATTAGATTTGTAATTCCGCCTTTGTTGATGGTTCTTATTCCTGCTTTTTTTATTTTTCATCAACCAGATTTGGGAACGGCAACAATTTTAGTGATAGTTGGAATTTCTGTTTTATTTCTGGCAGGAGTTAAAATGTGGAAGTTTGTTTCAGTTGGTGTGGTCATATTATTGGCTATTCCGATGATGTGGAGTTTTGCATTACATGATTATCAAAAACAAAGAATTCTTACTTTTATTAATCCAAATAATGATCCTTTGGGGAGTGGATATAACATCATTCAATCCAAGATTGCCATTGGTTCGGGAGGAATGTTTGGTAAGGGAATTCTAAATGGTACGCAAGGTCAGCTAAATTTTTTACCTGAAAAACAAACTGATTTTATTTTTACGATGTTATCCGAAGAGCTGGGCTTTGTTGGAAGTGTTTTTACGATTATGATTTACTGCGCTATCATTGTGATTTGTAGTAATATCGCCGTTAAAACCAAGCATCAATTTGGAAGATTATTGGTGTTTGGAGTTGTGAGTATTTTCTTCACGCATATGTTTATCAATACCGCGATGGTAATGGGTTTGATTCCAGTAGTTGGAGCTCCTTTGCCTTTCATATCTTATGGTGGAACCATAATGGCATCAATGATGATTGGCTTCGGACTTGTTCTTAATGTTGATCTTAATCGTAATGCCGATTTAAAACCGTAATTTAAAAATATGACTAGCGATAACAAAAATAAAATTAAAAAAATTAACGCCTTACCCTTGCGCGATATTGTTATTTTCCCAAAGATGACTACAACGATTTTAATTGGTCGACAAAAATCAATCCAGTCCATTGAAGATGCTCGAAGAGCTGGTGCTCCTATTTTTGCAGTAACGCAAATCAATCCAGATTCTGATGAATTTGAACAAAAAAATCTTTATGCAACGGGAACGGTTTGCAATATTATCGAGGCAATTAGAACTGCCGATGGAACTTTTAAGGTAATTTTGCAAGGTTCGATGCGAGCGCTAATCAAAAAAGTTTTACTTCCTGAAAAATCATTTTGTTGTGAAATTGAAATTACTGGTGAACAAAAAATTAGCACTGAAAACAATGAGGTTCTAGGTCTAATCAAAGCTTGTCTAGAAAATTTTGCACGCTATGCGCAATTCAACAAAAGAATTACCCCAGATGTTTTAACTGCAATTACTAAGCTCAATACACCTCACGAAATTGCTTACACTATTGCTAGTTTTACATTAGGACCTGTTAAAAACAAACAACAAATATTAACAGAAAATAGAATTGATAAAAAGTTTTATAAATTATTAGAAATTATAAAAGCTGAAATTGAAATTGGTGAAGCTGAAGAAAGAATCAATAAATCGATACAAGAAAAATTTAGCAAACATCAAAAAGAAATTTATCTTAATGAGCAATTAAAGAAAATTAAAAAGGAATTAGGTCAAGATGAGGAAAATGAATTTAATGAATTTAAAGAAAAAATTTCTAAATTAAATTTACCAAAAGATGTTGCTAAAAAATGTGATGTTGAATTGGCAAAACTTGAAAAAATGAATCCTTATTCATCTGAGTCAGGAGTAGTTCGTAATTACCTTGATTGGATTATTGCTTTGCCTTGGCAAAAAACTACCAAATTAGTTAATGATCTCAATAAAGCTAAAAAAATACTTGATAAACATCACTATGGATTAGAAAAAGTAAAAGAGCGAATCCTTGAGTTTATTGCGGTGCAAATGAAAACGAAAAACTCCAAAGGTCCGATTTTATGTTTGGTTGGTGCACCGGGTGTTGGTAAAACTTCTTTAGCAAAATCAATCGCAGAAAGTTTAAATCGAAAATATGTAAAAGTTTCATTGGGTGGAGTTCGTGATGAATCAGAAATCCGTGGACATCGCCGAACCTATATTGGCGCAATGCCAGGACGAATTATCCAATCAATGCGTAAAGCCGAAACAGTTAATCCGTTGATGCTTCTTGATGAAATTGATAAAATGTCACATGATTTTCGCGGTGATCCAGCTTCTGCATTGCTAGAAGTTCTTGATCCCGAGCAAAATAATAATTTTTCTGATCATTATTTGGAAGTTGATTATGATTTATCGAAAGTCATGTTTGTCTGCACCGCAAATAGTTTAAGCACTATTCCGATTCCACTCCGCGATCGCATGGAAATCATTAAACTTTCTGGTTATACCGAAAATGAAAAAATTCATATTGCCAAAGATCATTTGATTGATAGACAACTTAAAGAAAATGGTTTAAAACCAAAAGAATTAACTATTTCGCAAGATGCCATTCTCTCTTTGATTCGTCGATATACCCATGAGGCAGGAGTTCGCAATCTCAATCGTGAAATTGCCAATTTAGCTCGTAAAACTGCTAAAATTATTATTACAAAACAAGCTAATTCATTGCAGATAACTAATCAAAATCTTCACAAATATTCTGGAGTTGAAAAGAAAAGTTTTGGCATTGCTCATAAGGAAGATTTGATAGGCGTTACAACCGGTTTAGCCTATACCGAATATGGTGGCGATTTACTCGACATCGAAACATTAAGATTTGATGGAAGTGGTCAAGTTAAAACCACTGGAAGTTTGGGAGAGGTTATGAAGGAATCGGCAATCACGGCTTTTAGTTACGCAAGAAGCATTGCCAAATCTTTAGCTATTGAGTCAAAGCAATTTAATAAATATGATTTTCATATTCATGTTCCCGAAGGAGCAACTCCTAAGGATGGACCTTCGGCAGGTGTTGCACTTTGCGTTTCACTAATTTCGGCAATTACTAATAAAAAAGTTCGCAAAGATATTGCTATGACTGGCGAAGTAACTTTAACTGGAAATGTTTTGGAAATTGGTGGATTAAAAGAAAAATTATTGGCAGCGTTACGCGGACAAATTAAAATTGTTTTAATCCCTAAAAGCAATCTTAAAGACCTTGAAGAAATGCCCAAGGAAGTTTTAAAAAATATTGAAATAATTGCCATTGAAAAAGTTGAAGAAGCTTTGAAAGCTTCTCTAATAGGCTATCATCAATCTATCAATAAATTAAAAAAAACTAAATAATTTATTCACGATTCATTTAATCTCATAAATATTTCTTGGTTATAAAGAAAATAACCATAGCTAATATTTAAAAAATTTTTTAAAATAAATCATAAATTTTAAGCATGCAAAAACATCCCGATAACAAAAATTTGATTTTAGCAACAGTAATTTCATTCGCTATTTTACTTGCTTGGGCATGGTTTTATGAAAAACCACGTATCGATAAAAAGGAAGCTCTTCAGCAAATAGAACTTGCTAATCAACTTAAAAGTAAAAGCATCAATTCTTCTGAATCTAATGAAAATAGTTTATCTGCAAATTCGCAAGATATTATTAATAAAAAAAATGCCAAGATTGGCAATGCCAAGATTGGCAATGCTGCTGAAGCATTAGACGCGAATACTTTCAAAGTCAGAGAAGATTCTTTACTGCAAAGCCAAGCTCAGCGCGTAAAAATAAACACCAAGGCTTTGCATGGTTCAATTTTACTGAAGGGAGCTAAATTTGATGATTTAACATTCGTTGATTATTTCGAAAAACCATATAATTCTCAACAAGAAAATAAAGAAGTTATCTTGTTTTCACCTAGCGAGAGTAAGTCCCGCTATTTTGCTGACTTCGGATGGATTTCTAGTGATAGTAAAATCGAATTACCAAATCCAAATAGTTTATGGTCGACAAATATCAAGGAATTAAAGCCTGAAAATGATCTAATTTTAAGTTGGAAAAATAATCAAGCGATTGAATTTATTATTAAAATCAGCATTGATCAACAATACATGTTTACGATAACGCAAATTGTTAAAAATAATTCCAAATATGATTTAAGCCTCGCTAGTTATGGACGTATAAACCGTATTCTAAATAATTTAGGTCAATCAAATTATATTTTACATGAAGGAGCAATCGGAGCATTTCAGGGAATATTGCAAGAAAAGAAATATGAAGATCTTGTTGAAGATAAAGAATATATTTTTGCCGATACTTCTGAAAATGGAAGTTGGTTAGGTATAACAGATAAATTCTGGCTTAGCGCAATGATTCCTGATAAATCGCTTGCTTACAGTGCA
The DNA here is from genome assembly GCA_903837365.1 of uncultured Alphaproteobacteria bacterium. Taxonomy (GTDB): domain Bacteria; phylum Pseudomonadota; class Alphaproteobacteria; order Rickettsiales; family UBA1997; genus CAILUF01. The sequence goes on from CAILUF010000223.1 coordinate 12,566, forward strand.
AAATTTACTTATGACAGTAAAAATAAAAATAATTTTTTTAATGTTGATTTTATTGGCGATGAAATAAAAATTCCCGCTGGCAATGAAATAAAATTGCAACATCATCTTTTTGCTGGAGTAAAGAAAGTCAAGCTTCTAGATCAATATTCTCAACAATTAAATTTGAAACTTTTTGACCGCGCTATTGATTTTGGATGGTTTTATTTTTTAACCAAACCTTTCTTTTTTATCATTGATTATTTAAATAAATTTTTAGGAAATTTTGGTTTAGCAATTTTAGTGATGACGGTTTTAATCAAGCTAGCGCTATTTCCATTGGCCAATAAATCTTATGTAGCAATTGCTAGAATGCGAACTTTACAACCTAAAATAGATGATTTGCGTCAACGCTTCAAAGATGATAAACTGGCATTGAATCGAGAAATGATGGAATTATATAAACGCGAAAAAATAAATCCTGCCTCAGGATGTTTGCCAGTATTGATTCAGATCCCAGTATTTTTTGCGCTTTATAAAGTTTTGTTTGTAACTCTTGACATGCGTCACGCTCAATTTTTTGGGTGGATAAAAGATCTCTCCGCTCCAGATCCAACTTCAATTTTTAATCTATTTGGATTATTACCTTTTGCAGTGAGTAGCTCTTTTAGTGTAGGGGTCTGGCCTATATTTATGGGCATTACGATGATTATTCAGCAAAAATTAAGTCCTGCCACAGGTGACCCAACGCAAGCAAAAATTCTCAAATTCATGCCCTATATTTTAACATTTGTTTTGGCAGCATTTCCAGCAGGACTAGTAATCTACTGGACTTGGAGCAATATACTATCAATTATTCAGCAATTATACATCAATAAGAAATACAAGAAATAATTATCTTTTGTTAAAATAATTATTTTATATTTATTTCTAAACTTGACTCCACATCCTTAACAAATTGTGATAAATTCCTGTTAACTGAGAAACACTAGGATGCGTTGGCTGATCCTGAATTAACGCGCGAATAGAGTTGTCCATATCGAATAAAATAGTTCGCTTCGAATCATCGCGCACCATACTTTCAACAAAAAAAGAAGCAGTAATTCTATTGCCATGTTTTACAGGTTTAAGATAATGCAAACTACTAGAGGGATAAAGAATCATATGGCCAGCTGGGAGTTTGATTTGGTGAGTTCCGTAATTATCTTCAATCACCAACTCTGCGCCATCATACTCATTTGGTTCTGATAAAAAAATTGTAGCAGACAAATCAAGGCGAACGCGCATTGAACTGCCCTGCACCTGCTTTAAAGCGCTATCAATCTTGGTTGGATGTCCTTGATTTTCAATATATTTACGAAAAAAAGGTGGATAAATTTTTGCAGGTAATGCTGATGAAATAAAGAGTGGATTATTTTCAAGTGCACTTATAATTTGTTGACCAAAATATTTCGCTTCAATGCCATTTTCATTCAATTGAAAAAAACTAGGTTGAGTATTATTTTGATTTTGATCTTTAATCTGAACGGCAGTCCAATCTACTCTATGAAGAGCTCCCCTTAATTCGTTTAAAAGTTGCTGATTGATAATCTGTGGAATTTGTAATAACATAAAACTGATGCAAACTTTGATAATTAGGTTTGATTCGAGATTAAAAATGGCATATAATCTTGGGGATTATTTTAATTTTTTTCGAAAACTAATTGCAATTTTTTGTTAAAATCAAATTTAAAAAATTACAATAATCTCATTTCAATTTGTCAAGGTTTTGTAAATTAGCAAGAAATTTGTTGTTAATTTTGAGTTATGAATGAAATGTTATTTAAACCGCTATTTTGAGCAATTGCCAAAACTTTACTAACTAGGCCATAAGCTACTGACTCATCAGCACGAATATGAATCAATTGTTGAGAATTTTCAGTGGCAATTTTTTGTAAATGAATAGCAATTTCTTGACTACTCATTTTTGTTTCTTCAAGAAAATATTGACCATCTTGCGTTATTGAAATTGTAATAACTTTATTTTCAGTTATAGGTCTTGCATTTTCTTTTGGTAAATTAATATTTATTGCTGAGTTTATAATTGGCGCGGTGATTAGAAAAATAACCAGCAAGACCAACATAATATCAACCAGCGGAGTCATGTTTATTTCACAAAGAGGTGCTTGTAATTCTTCGCGCTGAAATTCATTTTTCATTATCGTGAAATAAAATTATTGAGATTTTTAAATGTTTAATTAATTACTTTTGAAATCTTCGTAAGCAGTTATTCGCTCCGCTAGATGTCGTAAATTTTGGACTAATAGACGATTCAAACGCACAATGCTATTATATGCTAAAACTGCTGGAATTGCTGCAAATAAGCCAAATGCAGTGGCAATCAAAGCTTCCGATATTGGTCCAGCAACCACATTTAAACCAACGCTTCCTTCCTTGGCGATATTTCCCAGGGCATGATAGATTCCCCATACCGTTCCAAATAAGCCAACGAAAGGAGCGCAAGATCCAATTGATGCTAAAATTGTTAATCCATGATCAAGTCTAAAGCGGATCTCGTCAAGCGCTTGTATCAAATGTAAAGTTAAAATATCTTTACGGGCTGTTGGGTTGTTGTAGTTTTTTAAAATTGGCTGAAGATCCTTTACCTCTTGAAGTAAAAAATTTAAGGAATTTTTTTGTAATAAATCTTTATCAGCAGATAAATTATTCTGGGCAATTTGATTTTGTAAATTTAAGGCCCAATCTTTTTTTGAGGAATGATTTTTGCAAAAATTTTTATACGCTAAATATTCTTTTTTTAATTTTAAACTTTTATAAAAAATTACGTACCAACTCAAAACTGACATCACAGTTAGCGCAACAAAAACAAGGCTTAAGACTAAATCGCCCGAAAAAAATATAGAAATAAAATTCATAAAATTTAAATAATTTTAAAAGAAATCGGAACAATTACACTGGCTTCCACCGCTCGATTATCAAGGGATGCAGGAATAAATCGCCAATTTTTAATTGTATCTTGTGCAGAAAAATCTAGCATTTGCGAGCCACTTGATTTAATAATTTCAACTCTTAACGCCTTCCCTTGCGAACTTACCAAAACTTTTAATAAAACATCGCCTTCAATACCTCTTTGTCTTGCCATTTCTGGGTAGGTTGGTGAAGGGTTATTGAGATGTTTTGCATCAAATACAGGAATTATATCTGCAGAATTTTGTGCAATTGCATTATCGGCAGTTTTTCCAGAGGTTGATTTTGAAGTTGATTTTAGTTTTGTTAAATTATTTTTATTTTCTTGTAAATTATTTTTAGAATGAAAAAAATTTTCATTATTAAGCGCTAAGCTAGATTTAGCAACGAGCGAAACTTTTATAGTTTGTTTTTCAATGTTAAATGAATTAGCTCTAATTCCTTGTGCAACTAGGATTAAAACATGTAAGGCTATTGCAAAAAATAACGCCAAAAGATGATTTCGCTTAGATTCTAAATGGGTAGTATCGTAAAAAAACATTTTTTTTCTAAAGATTCTTAAAGAAAAGATTTTGTAAATTTTAATAATATTTTTTTGATAGTCAATTTCAATTTTATATTTTAAAATTTGTGAAGTTTTGTTTTGTACATTTGCTTATTTATTTAAAATATTTTTTTTAAAAAAATCATTTCCTTTTTTTATAAATTGAAATTACAATTAAGAAATGGACGGATGGCCGAGTGGTTGAAGGCGCACGCCTGGAAAGTGTGTATAGGGTCAAAAACTCTATCGAGGGTTCGAATCCCTCTTCGTCCGCCAAAAAAAATACTCCCAAAGATTTTCTTTGGGAGTATTTTTTTTGGTGAATGAAGAGTGGATCAAACGAACTCTCGATTGGGTTCGACAATCTTTGTAATTTTTCTTAAGCGAAGTGTAACGAGCTTAGAAAAATCTTAAAGATTGCAACTCGCCTTAGGCGAGTAATCCCTCTTCGTCACTTCAGGCAATACTCCCAAAGATTTTCTTTGGGAGTATTTTTTTTGGTGAATGAAGAGTGGATCAAACGAACTCTCGATCGGGTTCGACAATCTTTGTAATTTTTATTGAAATTAAATTTGCTTCGCAAATTTAGCTTCAGATCGAATCGCCTCGGGCGAATGAATCGCAATATCCGCGATATTGTTTTTTATTTGGAGCAAGACACGCTTCGTCGCTTTTCTTCAATCAAAATTTTTTAAATTTTGATTTCGAAGACGACTCGCGACAGGCATTGCGTCGCATCCGCTCCTGATGTCCGTTATTTGCTAAAATTAGCCGTTAAGGCTAATTTCTTTACGCAAATAACCTTTTCTTCAATCAAAATTTTTTAAATTTTGATTTCGAAGACGACTCGCGACTGGGATTTCTGCGCTTCGCTTGTAATCCCGTCCTTCACTAAAATTAGC
>CAILUF010000224.1 GCA_903837365.1 uncultured Alphaproteobacteria bacterium
TTAAATTCTATTGTTTGAATTTTATTTAGCGCTTTTAAAATTTTCTTACTATCGGCAGGGCAGTTAATTATTGATTCGGCACAAATTCTTCCTTGCTGACGATTGCCAATATTAATCGTAGGAATTTTAAAACTTGGAGCTTCAAGAATTCCGCTCGAAGAATTGCCAATTACCCCATCGCAATGTTTCATTATGCTTAAATATTTTAAAGTGCCAAGTGAAGAAAATATCGAAATTTTATTTGGATATTTTTTGGCAAAATTTTGTAGTTTTTTTACTAAATAATTTCTTCCATTATCGGGATTGGGAAGGGTGAAAATGAATTTATATTTTGTTTGAATTGCAATTGCATTTAGTAGCTCATCAAATTGATTTTCTTGCGAATCGCTTTCTAGCGTAACGGGATGAAAGGTTGCTAACAAACAATTATCTAATTTTAAATCTAAAGTTTTTTCGATTTCTTTTTTACTTAACAATTTTAAATTTTCGAGATTTTCTAAGCTAAGAGATCCCGTATTAAAGACCCTATTTGGTTCTTCGCCAAGCTGGATAATTCTTTGCCTATATTCTTCGCATGAAGCAAAATGAAGATTGCTTAGTTTAGAAATTGCGTGGCGAAACATATCATCATTAGCTCCTTGAGTTACATCTCCACCAGAAATATGAGCAATTGAAATATTTAGAATAACGCATATTTGAGCAATAGTTAATGTTTCATACCTATCACCAACAAGAAATACTAAATCAGGTTTAATTTTAATTAATTCCTCACCAATTTTTTTAGCAGTATTGGCGATGGTTTCAACAATACCAATCTCTGAATCATTAACAAATGTTTTTACAATAATTGGTTTAATATTATCTTGTAAAATTTCATCGATAGAAGAGCCATATTTTTTTTCGGGATGCGTCCCAGTTGCGATAACTTTTAAGTCTAATTTTTGGTTGTTATTTATTTGGGCAATCAATGGTTTGAAGAAACCGTAATCAGCTCGGTTGGTGGTTATAATGCAAATTTTTTTCTTCATATTAATTCATCTTCCTCATAATTTTTTTGCGCAATTGAGCCGATTATTTCATCCCATTTCATTGGCGAAATACCAAGAGCAGGGCGTTTAGTGGTAATATTTTTTTCACTAAAAAATTCTCCTTTGTTAATTTTAACTTTAGCAACAATACTTTTTCTAGCAATTTCAATATTGTTAATTTCAGATTTTGATGGTCTTTTAATACCATCACCAAAAGCTTTTTCAATATTGCGAATTGAGTTGACCATTGCCTTGAGTTCTTCAGGCTCTAGTGAAGCTATATGATCTGGTCCAGGCATTTTTTTATCAAGAGTAAAATGTTTTTCAATTATTTTAGCACCAATTGCTACACTAGCGATAGCAATTTCAATGCCTTGAGTGTGATCAGAATAACCAATTTCAACATTGAATTTATTTTTAATTGTTAACATAGCGTTAAGATTAACATCTTCCATGGGTGTAGGATATTGCGTATTAGCGTGAAGAATTGAAACTTCACAATCTTGCAAAATTTTTAAAGCATTGGCAATTTCTTCTAAATTAGCCATTCCTGTCGATAAAATAACTTTAGTTTTAAGAGAATTAATTTTACGAAGATAGGGAAGGTTGGTAATTTCACCTGAGGGAATTTTAAAAATTGTCATTTTTAAACTAGCTAGGAAGTCAATACTTTCAAGATCAAAAGGTGTTGACATGAAAATTATTTTTTTAATATCGCAATAATTTTTTAGCTCTAAAAAATCAGCAAATGATAATTCAAGTTTTTTAATCATTTCTAATTGACTTTCATCATTATTGGTATTTTCTATTTGATATTGAGCTTTTTTGGCAAATTTACTTACAACATTTTTAGCAATAAAAGTTTGGAATTTTACCGCATCACATCCGCAATCTTTAGCAACGTCAATTAACTTTTTGGCAAGTTCAACAGAGCCATTGTGATTGACTCCTGCTTCAGCAATGATAAAAGTATTATTGGTCATTTTCAATATTATGTTTAAAAAAATTAATATCCCATTTTGCCATTGGAATTCCATTGGAAATTATTTCTTTTCTGCATTCACTCAAACCATCGCCCATAAAATTAAATAGATCAGAAGTTGATGCTGCTGAAATATTACATTCTTTATAGGCTCTTATAAAATGATCAAATCTTCCCGCTCCTCCCGAGGCAATTAATGGAATTGAAACTTTATTGGCAATTTTTGATATATTATTCCAATCAAATCCCTCTCCAGTACCATCATGATTTATTGATGTCAAATAAATTTCACCAACTCCTAATTCCTCCACATACTCACATGCAGATTGTAGATCAAAATCACTTTCTGAATTTGCATTATTAAACATAACGACAGTCTTGTTGTCTTTTATTTTATAATCAATAGAAGCTACTATACACTGACTTCCAAAGATTCTAATTAACTCTTTAATCATATCTGGATTAATAAATAATGCACTATTAACTACCAATTTATCAACTCCGCAATCAATAATTTTATATGCATCTTCGATAGATTTTATTCCGCCCCCCGCAGAAACTGGCATAAAATATTGTTTTGTTATTTCTTTTAAATTATCACAAAATGAATCGAGATTATTTTTATTATTATCAACATTTAAAACAATTAATTCATCAATTGAATATGCTATTGAATCATAATCAAATGAATTCCTAATCCATTGCATATCGCCAACCTTCTGAAGCTTAAAATTTCTGCTTAGCATGAAGTTTTGATTTTGATATAACAATGTAAATATTAAGCGATTTTTAAGCATTAGAGATTTGCAAAATTTTGTAATAATTTTAGCCCATTACTTTGACTTTTTTCAGGATGAAATTGTACGCCAAAAATATTATTTTTTTGAAATGTTGAAATGAATTTTTCGCCATAATCAGTTAAGCCGGTTTCAAAATTTTTCGGTTCATATTTTAATTTATAGCTATGAACAAAATAAA
>CAILUF010000225.1 GCA_903837365.1 uncultured Alphaproteobacteria bacterium
AATTTAGCAAAAAAAGAAATTTTATCATCATTATTTTTTTGCAAAGAAATTTTATCATCATTATTTTTTTGCAAATAAATTTTACTTAAAAAATATTCAACCATAACAACCGATGAATCAACCAATAATCCAAAATCAATTGCACCAAGGCTCATAAGGTTCGCTGAAATATTAAAAAGATGCATAAAAATTGCCAAAATAAATACACAAAAAATCAATGAAGATGCAACCAGTAAGCCAATTTTCATGCTTCCTAAAATCAAACATAAAACTAATACTACCAAAATAATTCCTTCACCTAAATTGCGTAAAACGGTTTTGATTGTAGAGTTTATAAGAAATTCACGATCATATAAAATATCAATTTGAACATCATTGTTGCGCTCATTGAAAAGATTAATTTCATTTTTTACCTCAGTTAAAACTTGCTGAACATTAGATCCACTTTGCAACATTACCGTTCCAATTACAGCATCCTGAGCATTATATAATGCCGAACCCAAACGTTGCGAATGTTCAGATTTAACTTCAACAATATCACCAAGTTTTAAGGTATTTCCAGTGTAATCATATTTCACAGCAATATTCATTACATCATCAAAGCTATGAAGATTGGGATTGGTTCTGACAATTTTTTGCAGATTATTATTTTCAATATATCCACCACCGATACTTTCACCAATCGATTTAATTTGTTCGATTAATTTTTTTTCACTCATTCCTAAATCAACTAATTTTTTTGGATCAGCGTTAAGATGTAATTGCCGTTCATATCCACCAATACTATCAACTTCGGCAACGCCTTTAACTTTTTTCAAATCACGAGCTAATTTAAATTCCTGAATAGTTCGTAATTCCATTAGGTCTAGAAGCTGATGATTTTTAAATGAATGCAGTGAATTAGAATCATTTTCTTGCGGTAATTTTTTCGAATAAAGTCGATAAATTAAAATTTCACCAATACCTGTTGTTAAAGGAGCGATGGTTGGTTTTAAACCAAGAGGTAATTTATCGCCAAGCGAAGAAATTCTTTGCAAGGCTTGATTACGCGCATATTGAATGTCGATTTTATCATCAAAAATTAAAATTATTTGCGATAGGCCAAAGCGTGAAAGTGAGCGCATTTCCCTGAGTCCGTCAATACCGTAAAGTTCTGCTTCGATTGGATAAGTAACGGTTTTTTCAATAGCGCTGGGATCAATTCCTAAAGTTTTAGTGTTAATGACAACCTGCTTGTTGGTGATATCAGGAATGGCATCAATTTTTATTTTTGCTAAACTATAACATCCATAAACAGATATTAATAAAAACAAAAAAATAACGTACCATCGATAGGTTAATATTTTTTTAAAGAAATTTTCACTTAATTTATTTGGCATTAGGAATTATAAAATTACCGATTTTAACCATGAGATTACTATAAGCATTGGCTAGTTGAACTTGAGTATCTAATGCTACATCAATTGCGTTATATTCTTGGGAATCTAGTTCGATATAAGTAATAAATTCTAAAATTCCTTTTTTAAAATCAAGATTGGCTTGATTGAGTCTTGTAACGGATTGGTCGATTATTTTTAGCGAAAAATCATCAGCAATTTTTAAATTAGTTTGAAAGAAATTTATATCACTAGCCAATTCATTGATAAGCATATTTTTAGTGAATTCAATTTGATTTTCCTGAGCTTTAATTTGCGAATATGTTCCTAATATTTTTTGCTGATTACGATTGAATAAAGGTATGGAAATGCTTACTCCAACTGAATTTGAATTAGAATTCGAACCATTATAATTTGATTTATTATTTGAAAGTGACAAAGCGATATCAGGCATTTTTTCAAGACGATTATATTGTAATTGCGCTTGATATTTTTCTAATATAATTTTTTGTTCCTGTAGATTTAAATTTGAATTTAACGCTTCCTCTAAAAGCTTGTCAACACTAGGAAATGAAGAGTTATTAAGCCAAGGAGTATCTATAGAAATCCGCTGTGAAAATCCCAAATACACATTTAAACTATTCCACAATTGAGTTTGTTTATATTGCAATTTAAGTAAATCATTTCTGATTAATTTAATTTTATCTTTAGTGATTTGACTTTGGGCTTTTTGGGTTGGCGAAGTTAAATTTATCGATGATAAAAAACGATCAATTAGCGATAAACGAGCAATTCTTTTTTGCGCTAAAATTATTTTTTTATTGTTAATATTAAAGGCGTAAATTAAAGAAAAACTATGCGCTTTTATATTTAAAATAAGATTATTTTTTTGATTTTCTAATATACGGAATTGCGCATCTTCAGCTTTGAACTTAGTTTCAAGTTTACCAAAAAAAGGTACTGTTTGACTAGCTGTGTAGTTTTCATGATTATTGCCAACACCGTAATTTAACTGAGGATTTTGCCAATATTTTTCCTGATTGGCAAAATTTTTCTGCGCAATAGCAAAAAATTCTGCGGATTTAATAGCTGGATTTTTTTCAATTATTGTAAGTATTTCCCCCAAGCTATATCGCGATTCAAATTCTTGCGCATTAGTTTGATTAATAACGATAATCAGCAAAAAAAATAATTGTATAAGCCTTGTAAATATTGAATTCATTACGATTCATTTTTAA
>CAILUF010000226.1 GCA_903837365.1 uncultured Alphaproteobacteria bacterium
GCATCAAATACAATTTTTGATCAACAAAATCGCACAATTAACGGAACAAAAATTCCTGATAATGTGAAAATTATTTGCATCGATGAAGCAAAATCGCAAAGCGTTGATCCTGCAGTTTTATCGAGATTTAGTATCGCCATTGATTTAAGATCGATTTCTAAAATAGATTTATTGAGCATTGATCACAACAAAGAACGGTCGAGGGATATTGAATCAAAGATTGAAGAAATAATTGAATTTGATGGCGAAGGAATGCAAAATTGGCAACAAAAATTATTGGGAAGAATCATTGTTGATGGCGATAAATTGCAATGGCAAAAAAGTGAATTTGTTAAAGATCTTGATGGTAAAGAAACAAAATGTTCATTTCAATTTAAAAATTTTTCAAAACAACAACAACGTCAAATTCTTGAATTATTTAATCAAGCAAAAATTCAAGGATTCATTAATTATTTCGGTTATGAAATAAAAATTCCGCAAAATTTTTCAATTAAATTTGATCAAGCGGAATTTGATTTTACAGGAATTTTGGGATCTTTTTCTACATCTTCATCTCGCATTCCTCAAAAAATAACTCTTAAAATACATAAAAATATTCAAGCATTAGATGCAATAGGTGATAAAGAAAATTTGGTAACAATCAACTCGCAACTTTTTGATCAGCTATTGGTCAAAAAATCAATTGAAGACTTAAAATATCAAGAAAAGAAAGGATTAATAGAGGAGCATAAAAACCAAACTCTTAAACTTTTTATCACCGAAAAACTAACACCTGCCCAACTTTATTGTTTGATGTTTAACGCTCAAAAACATCAAGTTAGTTTGGAACTTTATTTTGCCAAGAATGTAAAAATTGATGATAAAATTTTTTTTAGATTTTATCAATCTTCAATTGCAGAGATTCCTGGAGATCAAGATATATTGCCTTCCCCAGCATCACCAGTTTCCCCAGATTCCCCAGCTTTCTTATCTTCCGCTCAATCAAGAATTATAATTTCCAATGATGTTGAAAAGGCATTTAATGATCTTCAACAAAAACTAAAAACTTCTGATGATTCTTCTACAAAACAAATAAATGTAGTTAACATCGAAGATGTTTTATTTAGCGATTTATTTGATGATGTCAAACATCAAATTACAGAAAGCTCTGGCAAAAGATATTTTTCTTTTCAAAAGCAAGAAAGCGAAGTTGCACAAAATCTTAAAAAAGGCGAAGTTGTAGTGTTAAAGGGTAAATTTCCTCCTGATTTATTATCTTCACTTCATGAACAAATTTTAGATTTAAAAAATCAATATCCCAATCTTTACTTTATCATTGAAGAAGATATTTTGCAGTCCAGTAAAGAATCATCTCAACTTGTTTGGCTTGATCCAAAGAGATACTCAATTGCATATCATCGTAAAGAAGAGAAAATTCAAGAAATTCCAATTTTAAGAGAAGATAGTGCTTGCGTGGAAAATCAAATTTCTCAAGATTCAAAACAAGAAGCGCAAGCTTTTATTATGCAAAGAAAAAGTAAATTAAAAGAATTACTCGATAAAAATTCAACACTACAAATCCTTGGTCATAGCGGAGTTGGAAAAAGTTCATTACTTCGCGAAGTTAAAAAAACTGGCTTTGTAAATCAAGGTGATGTTGAGGTTTATGAAGAGTTAGCAAGCTTTGAATTATGGGCAAGCGATATAAGCTTTAGAAAAACAAAAATTTTAGTTATCGACGAATTTAATGTTGATGGTTCAACTAATTTCACGATGTTTCGCGATTTTGCAGATGCTAAAACTGATTCAGCGGATCAATCAATGCGAAAAATATTTTACAAAGGAAAATTTTATCAATTAAGTGAAAATCACAAAGTAGTTTTCCTTGGCAATCCCCATAATTACGGCAATCGCTACAAGCATAAATTATTTTTAGATTGTCAAATTCAAGAATGGCAGTTGATGGATTTTTCTCAATCCTACATTTATGAAAAGATTTTAAAAGAACCGATATTTGATAAGCTCAGTCAACAAATTAAAAGACAATTATCAGAAGAAAATTTCAAAGAAATTGCCGTTGAAGCGATTAGAAAATATTATGAAAATAATCAAAAGAAATCAGATGATGAAAGCGATTTACC
>CAILUF010000227.1 GCA_903837365.1 uncultured Alphaproteobacteria bacterium
AATTCTCTCGCAACTTCCATATTATCTCCAGCAATTACCAAAGCTCTATAAAAAATATTTTTATCTTTTTTGATTGCCAAAATTTGTAAATCTCTATTTTCTCTAACTTGACTTTCAAATAATAGGCCGTAAGCACTACTATCATTTTTTAAATCACGAATTAGTGAATTACGATCTTCATTTACCTTGGTAAAAATACTTAAATTTTCAAATGTAAAATTTTGTAAAAAGTTTTTGGCAAAAATTCCCGATGAAGTTCCTTCGTGATCAATTATCAAATTATTTTTATTTTCATCGAGAGCTAATATTGCCTGCTCAAGAGTAATATTTTTTTTTAATAATTTAGCTGATAATTCTTTGTTGTTTTTGGATGTTACCAAAACTAATTCGTCATTAGCGATATAGCCAATATTATAAACATCGATTAAGCCCTTTTGGCGCAAGGTCTCAACCCAAATTGGATGCGCAGAAATAAAAATATCCGCTGGTTCACCCGAATCAATTTCATTTATAAAATCTAAAGATGAATTAAAATTTACCGCAACGTTAACGGCATAATTTTGCGAATAAATTCTGGCAATTTTTGTTAAAGCCACGAATAAATTTGGTTCAGCGTAAACAATTAAATTTCGAACATTATTGGCATTGCATGGCTTATTTACTAGGAACGAAAAGCAAATAAGCCATAAAAATAATTTTATTTTTTTCACAATTTTGTACAAAAATTTTTTTAATTTTACACCGCAAGCATTTCTGTGCGACTAGAATCAATCTCGGCAAAAACATCTTCCCACGTTCCCGTAGTAGAAGCTTTACTATATTCCGTGACACGATTTTCAAAAAAGTTAGTATGCTCAACGCCATTGAGAATTTCATCAAGCCATGGTAATGGATTGGTATCGATCATGTAAATATCTTTTAAGCCAAGTTGGTTAAGTCTTCGATCGGCAATATAGCGAATGTAACGTTTTACTTGGCGAGAAGTTAAACCTTCAATATCACCCATTTCAAAAGCTAAATCAATGAACGCATCTTCAAAATGGACTATCGTTGCGCAGGCTTCGTAAAGTTTTCCTTTTAAATCTTCATCCCAAACTTCAGGATTTTCTTGAACGAATGTCCGAAAAAGTTTGATAATCGAAAGGGTGTGTAAACTTTCATCGCGAACTGACCAAGCAACAATTTGACCCATGCCTTTCATTTTTCCAAAGCGCTGAAAGTTAAGTAAAATTGCAAATGAAGCAAATAATTGTAAGCCTTCGGTAAAGCCTCCGAATACTGCGAGAGTAGTAGCGATGTCCTTCTTGGTTTTTACGCCGAATTTGTGCATATAGTCATACTTATCTTTCATTTCTTTATATTTCATGAAAGATTGATACTCAATTTCGGGCATGCCGATAGTATCAAGTAAGTGAGAATATGCAGCGATGTGAACAGTTTCCATGCTAGAAAAAGCTGAAAGCATCATCTGAACTTCAGTTGGTTTAAAAACTTGCGAATAATGTTTCATGTAGCAATTATTAACTTCGATATCAGCTTGCGTAAAGAAACGGAATATTTGCGTTAATAAATTTTTTTCAGAAACTGTGAGATTATGTTTCCAATCGCGAACATCATCAGCCAAAGGAACTTCCTCAGGAAGCCAATGAATTTGCTGTTGCTTAAGCCATGAATCATATGCCCATGGATAATTAAATGGTTTGTAAATTGGCTTAGAATCTAAGAGTGACATAATTTTGTGATTTTATTATTTTTTTTGACTTATTTGCGATATTTAAAAATATTAGCAAAATCAATATCTAGTATCAAAAGACACTAAAACAACACTAGTTATTGTGTTAATTAAATTTTAAGATGCAAATATTTTTTAATATTTTTTTGATAATTCTTCCTCGCTACACACTGTTATTTTTTAACAACTTCAATTGCTTTATAACATTGATTTTGCTTGATTAAATTATTTTATTTTGCTCAAAGCCTTGAGATTGGTCTATCAAAAAATTTTAAAAATATGTTTGATGTTTTTTTTGTTGATGCTAATTTTTTAAAAAAAATTTAATTTTATGAATAATCAATTGCAATCTAAAAATTTTATTGATGTTGTTATCCCCGCCCATATCAAGGATAAGGAGATCCTTGATTATTGCATTTGCGGTATCAAAAAAAATGTAAAAAATCTTCGTCGAGTTATTGTCGTTTCTAAGGAAAAATATTCTGATAACGCTGAATGGTTTGATGAAAAATTATATCCATTTTCATTCGCTGAAATTTCTGAAATATTGAATCATCAAAATGTAGGCTGGAATTATCAACAATTACTTAAACTTTATTCAGTTTTAGTTATTCCTAATATTTCTTCACAAGTTTTAATTGTTGATGCTGATACGGTTTTTTATAGGCCAGTGGAATTTATAAATCATCAGGGTCTAGCTCTATACAACATGGCCAAGGATAAAAATCTCTTTAGTTCAAAATTTCAAATCTCAACTCTTGCCCATATCGCCAAAATACTTCCGCAAGTTGCCGATAAATTACCAGAATTATTTAGTGAATCTGCATTAGCAAATTCTAATCGCGCCGAAGATTTTACTAAGACATTAAACTTTCTAAATAATGATGAACGAGTTATTGCCAAGGATTTAGAATCGGGAATTTGTCACCACATGTTAATCCAAAAAAATGTTATAGAATCTTTATTTTCAATTGTGCAAAACAATTTTAATCACCAAGAATTTTATAAAATATTTTTACAAAATCGTCAGGATTCTTTCGGTGTTGCCGAATATAATTTATATTTTTACTTTTTAATTACGCACTTCCCTAGCTCATATGCCATAAGACTTCTTCGCTATAAAAATACCGCTAAATTTTCACCATTTTTTGAAAAAATTCGTCGCAAATATCACTATTGCTCTTATCATTCTTACATGCGTAAAAGTTTTTTTGATCATAAAAAAATTTTTACTAATTTAAAAAAACTATTCAAAAAATTATTTTATTTTGAGCAATGGAATATCGGTATTTTAAATTTTGATATTAGTAAAATTTTCAGTGAAGATTTAAAAATCACTTGGCTTGAGAGTCCTAGAAAATATGAGTTCAATGCTGATCCATTTGCTTTTGAGATTGATGGGAAAAAATTTATTATTTATGAAAAATATTCATTATTTTGTAAACGTGGTAGAATTTTTTTAGCCGAATTTACTGGTAACAAAATTTATCACCAAAAACTTCTTTTGGATAATAAAAAACATTTATCTTACCCATTTGTTTTTGGCGAAGATAATAAAATTTATATCACTTGCGAATCCTACAAAGCTAATAATTTAGAACTTTTTGAATTTGATAAAATAAATTTTAAACTAAATAAAGTTCGTGATATTTTTGTAAATAAATCGGCAATAGATCCAACAATTTTCAAACATCAAAATCAATATTTTTTATTTTATACTGATGCAAAAAATCCCAATGAAAATTTAAATATTGCTTTTGCAAATTCTTTATTTGATGAGTTTTGTAATCATCCAAAAAACCCCGTCAAGATTGATATAAGTAATGCTCGTCCTGCTGGAAATTTATTTACAATTGCTGATAAAATTTACAGACCAGCGCAAAATTGTTCAAAAACTTATGGTGGATCTATCATTATCAATGAAATTAAAATTTTAGATTCCAACAATTTTCATGAGGAAAAAGTTTTTGAAATAAAGCCATCAAAATCAGATCTTTTTAATCAAGGATTGCACACTATTTCAACTTGCAACTCGCTAACTTTAATCGATGGCAAAAGAAGTTATTTTTTATTTACCAAGCCTTTAATTGCCTTGATACGTAAGTTAAAAGAAATTGCTTGTTAATTAGAAATTTAAAATTAATATTTACTAAAATTTTACACCCAATTTTGGTCAAGAAATAATTGCAATTACTCACATTTTTTTGGCAGATAATTTTTGGTAAATCTATTTAATAACGCGTTTTGCCCTAGAAATTAAAGCTAGGCGCAGATCTCTAGAAAAATCTCTTTGGTAAATTTAAGGGCTTTGTTACTAGGGCTTTATTAATAAATTTTTACAATTATTTGCAATTAAATATCGAAAATTACTAAGCAAATTTTTTGACTAAAACTAGTGAACTTTTAATAGAAATATTTACAATAAATAAAATCTTTATTTTATCATAACTTGGTTTTTAACCTGTTAAATCATAAGGAAGTATCAAAAATTTAAATTTAATTTTATGGCTCGTCAAATTGAAATCGAAAAATACCGTAACATTGGCATCATGGCGCACATCGATGCAGGTAAAACTACTACAACTGAGCGTATACTTTATTACACAGGTAAATCACATAAAATTGGTGAAGTTCACGATGGTGCTGCTACAATGGATTGGATGGAACAAGAACAAGAGCGTGGAATCACCATCACTTCCGCCGCAACAACTTGCTTTTGGAAAGATAACCGAATCAATATTATCGATACTCCGGGACACGTTGATTTTACTATTGAAGTTGAAAGATCGCTTCGCGTTCTTGATGGAGCGGTTGCCGTTTTTGATTCCGTTGCTGGGGTTGAACCACAATCTGAAACAGTTTGGCGTCAAGCTAACAAATACAAAGTTCCGCGCATTTGCTTCGTAAATAAAATGGATCGCATCGGTGCTAATTTTTATCGTTGCGTTGAAATGATGAAAACTCGTTTAGGCGCTCGTCCAGTCCCTGTGCAATTGCCAATTTATGAAGCAGAAAATTATGGTGGCTTAATTGACTTAATCAAAATGAAAGCTGTGGTTTGGAAAAATGAATCTCTTGGTGCCGATTATTCTTTCGAAGAAATTCCTGCTGATCTTCTAGACAAGGCCAAAGAATATCGTGAACAGTTAATCGAGGCTTCAGTTGAACAAGATGATGCCATTATGGAAAAATACTTAGCTGGCGAAAATATTTCTGAAGAAGAATTAAAAAAATGCATTCGTAAAGCTACAGTAACAGGAGCATTCGTGCCAGTTTTAAATGGTAGCGCTTTCAAAAATAAAGGTGTTCAAACATTGCTTGATGCTGTTGTTGATTACCTTCCCAGCCCTAAAGACATTAAAGAAATTTCAGCAATTAATCTTAGAAATGAACAACCAATCACAATCAATTGTGATAATAAAAAATTCTCTGGCTTAGCTTTTAAAATCATGACCGATCCTTTTGTTGGATCACTAACTTTCGTGAGAATTTATTCTGGCGTTCTAACTGGTGGAACGGGTGTAATTAATACTACAAAAAATTCTAAAGAACGCGTTGGTAGAATTTTGTTAATGCACGCCAATAATCGTGAGGATATTAAAGAAGCCTATGCTGGTGACATCGTTGCTTTAGCTGGTTTAAAAGCTACAACTACTGGTGACACTCTTGTTGAAATTGACAATGAAATAATTCTTGAGCGCATGATTTTTCCTGAACCTGTTATCGAAGTTTCAGTTGAACCTAAATCTACTGCTGATCAAGAAAAAATGGGTATCGCACTTTCGCGACTTGCCTCGGAAGATCCGTCACTTCGCATTGAATCTGATAAAGAATCTGGCCAAACAATTCTCAAAGGTATGGGTGAATTGCATTTGGAAATTATTGTTGACCGGATGCGTCGCGAATTTAAAGTTGATGCCAATATCGGTAAGCCAAAAGTTGCTTATCGCGAAGCCATAACCAAATCTTACGAAATTGATTACACTCACAAAAAACAATCTGGTGGTGCTGGTCAATTTGCAAAAGTAAAAATTATTTTCGAACCGCTTCCAGCTGACACTAAAGAACAATTTATTTTTGAAAGCGAAGTTGTTGGTGGACGAGTTCCCAGAGAATATATTCCGGGTGTTGAAAAAGGCTTAGAGCAAGCTAAAGAAACTGGAGTTCTTGCTGGATATCCAGTAGTTCGCTTGAAAGCTCGCTTGATTGATGGCGCATATCACGATGTTGACTCGAGTGTTTTGGCTTTCGAAATTGCTGCTCGTTCCGCTTTCCGTGAAGCTATAGTTAAAGCTGGACCAATTATTCTTGAGCCGATTATGAAAGTTGAAGTAGTTACTCCTGAAGATTACATGGGCGATGTAATTGGTGATATTAACTCGCGTCGCGGACACATTCAAAATCTTGAAGGTCGTGATGTTGCGCAAGTTATTACCGCTAAAGTTCCATTGGCTTCGATGTTTGGATATGTCAATCATTTAAGATCGCTATCACAAGGTCGCGCAAGCTATACTATGGAATTTGATAGCTATGAACCAGTACCCGCAAATGTTGCTGAAGAAATCAAAGCTAAAAAACTTTAATTTACTTTAGCAATTCTTCGTAAGAATTTTACTCAGGAATTTTACAGGAATTTTACAGGAATTTTACAGGAATTTTACAGGAATTTTACTCGGGGGCAATATTAATTAAGCTTATTAAAAAAGTAATTTCTTAATTTTTATTTACCCTTGAAAAATAATTTTTAGACCCCGCCTAAAAACCTTACTCCCCTACAATTTTTTCAATCGTCTCGAAGCTCTCGAACTATAGCTCCCCCCTTGAGGGCTCTTCGCGTTCAAAAAAAAGCCTAAACGGCTATTTTTAGCGAAG
>CAILUF010000228.1 GCA_903837365.1 uncultured Alphaproteobacteria bacterium
TATAATCAATTAGTCTTAATAAATCTTAAATTTTTTATTTTTAAATAAATGAAGTTTTTATTCATTTGTACAAATAATATCACCAGATCTTCAACACTAGATAATCTAGCTTACAGCATGGCTAAGACTCCCGATTTTGATTTGTCAAAAACTCTACAAATTCATTCAATACTTTTATTAATAACTGCATAATTTTATGATAGGCGCAATTGCATTAATGGCTTTACTTTTAATTGCTGGTTCTGGTGGCGGAGGTGGCGGAGGTGCTGGCGCTGGTTCAGCTTCACCAAATAATAATAATGGCTGGAAAGATATTGATGAAGCTCCGGATAAAGAACAAAGAATTAATAAACAAAAAACTACTGAATATAATAATTCGCCTTTTCTTACAGCTATAAAAGCTGATCGAGCATATGCGGAACTCGAACTCAACGGTCTTGCGCAAGGCGGTGACAATGTTAGAGTAGCAATTGCGTATGGAAATAATGAAGACACTAATGTAGATCGTTTTATTGCATTTTCAGGTATTGACCCTAATAACGCTCAAATTGCCGGTAATCTTGATAATCCTCATTATAAAACTTCCGATCTCAAAAGCTCTCGTAAAACCTTAACTTTAGATAGCTTAAAAACCGCAACAACAAAACCTTCAGGTGGTCCAACTTTCAACACATATTACAGCGGAAATAATTCTAAGCAATTACCAGAAGATAACCTTACTCTTAATTCTGCGAATATAATTGCCAGCTCTAAAGGCAATGAATTAAAAACCGGAACAACAGCCCTTAATACTCAGGGTATCGCTTATAATTCTAAAATATCTGAAATATTATATTCATTTTATGAAGAGAATGGAACTAGAACAGTTAATAGCCAAAATATTTTAGTTGAAACTCCTTTTCCTATATTCAGATTTGATTTTGAAAATATTAAAATTGCTTCACAAGCGGGTATAAAAATTTATGAACATCTTAACTCTCATGAAATCAATACCGCTAATTCTAATGAGATAAATTTTACTGACACCGCATCAACAACATTTAATTCGAGTTCAATATTTAATTCAACTATGTCTTCGGCAAGCAACACTCTTATGATTGCCCCTACTGGTATTAAAAATGAAGGTGAAGGTAAAGAAGATTTTCTATCTTACGTTTCTAAAAATGCCAATTCTGTAAATAATTTAATTTTTGGTGTTCCTTTAAAATCAAACGGCATCGAAATTGAATCTTACAACTCAACTGTTAACTATCGAAGTTGCGCTGAAAGCAATATCCAATATTGTATTGGTGTTGATAATCAAAGTGAGTCTTACAAATATTTGCAATCTGGAATTGAAGGATATAATGGTGATAAATTTTCAGATGGATCTGCGGTAAATCTTCAACTTGCTCAATCAGCAGTTTCGGGAGCAGCTGCAATTTTAGCAGGAGCTTGGCCTCAACTTAAAGCTTCTGATATTAGGGATATTTTGTTTGAATCTGCCGATAAAACTACTTATGATGGTAAAAAAACTACGACTATTGGAGGCAAAACATATGACGATAATTACGGTAACGGTATTTTAAATTTATTCGCTGCAGTTCACGCAATGGGACCAAGAAAACTTGCCTCAACTTCCTCTCCAGCTGGTTTTGCTTCAGATTACGTAATAGATAATACCGCTCTGGCATCATCGCCAATATTTGGAGACTCAATTACTAATAATGTTTCTCCTCAATTGAGTGATGCTGTATATTTCGATAAATATAATCGAAATTATAAGGCATTTTTAGGAAATAATTTTTCTACTAATAATCAAACAAATTCATTTAATCTCAATAATTTTGCTTTTAATAATGTTGAAAACAAATCAACATCATTAGCATTTGGTGACAATCAACAAGGTCAATTAAGATTTAGTTTATCTCAATTTAAAGATAAAAATGCTAAAAATAATTTTGGTCTTAAATATGCTACCATTGATCGCTCAATTGATCCGCAAGGAAATTTAAGCAATAATAATGGTTTTTCATTTAGTTACCAACCAAGTAGCTTATCAAAAAAATTAAAAGTTGGTTTTGCTTTTAATACTGATGAATTGGCCAATTCTGAAGCTAAAGAATTTGGCACTTCAGGCTTTCTTGCCCAAGGATCAAGCTTTAATTCAAATCCATATCAATCATTTTTCACCTCAACTTCAAACACAAATTTAACTAATAATTCCTTATCGAATCCACTTTTAATGAATAGTAGAAAATTTAATCAAGCCTTTGCTAAACATGATTTAGTTAATAATAAAGTTGCATTAAAATTTTCTTATCAAAGTTCATTTGATAATGCTGGGCAAAATCACGCACTCAATGGTAAACAACAAAACCAAGCGCTTAATTTTGGTTTAGATTTAAAGGCTAATGATAGCAATAATATTGCCATTACCGTTGGGGAATTAAAAGAAATGGATCGCAATATGCTTAATTCCAAAGGTTCTGGTGCATTTGAAAATACTGGAAATTCACGCACTTCTTTTGTAAAAGTTGCTACTAGCCAAAACATTGTCGATCACCTTAATTTAACTTCAACAATCGCTGAAGGTCTTACTAAAGTTAATGGTAATGATCGCGGAATTTTTAGAAGTTACGAAAATATTCATAGTCGTAGCATGTCATTTGCTTTACAATATGATGGTATTACAGAAAATAAATTTGGTATTGCTTATTCTCAACCAATGCGTGTTTATAAAGGTAAAGTTAATTATGATATCGCAGTTGGGATGGATGAAAATCAAAATATAATTCGTCGTCAAGGTAGCGCTTCATTGGCTCCAAATGGAAAACAACAAGATTATGAATTTTTCTATCAACATGATTTAAATAAAAATTCTCAATTACGCTTAAACTTAATGATGCAAAAAGAACTTAACAACTTCAAATCTGCTCCAACGAATTACGTTGGTTATCTTAGCTATGGCGCAAATTTTTAATAAAATCTTTCAATTGAAAATAAATTTTCATTGCAAAGATTTATATTTCTGAAGGTTATTTGCGTAAAAAAAATAGCCCTTAACGGCTATTTTTAGCAAATAACGGACATCAGGAGCGCTAGCGACGCAATGCCAGTCGCGAGTCGTCTTCGAAATCAAAATTGAAAATTTTGATTGAAGAAAAGCGACGAAGGTTATTTGCGTAAAAAAAATAGCCCTAAACGGCTATTTTTAGCAAATAACGGACATCAGGAGCGCTAGCGACGCAA
>CAILUF010000229.1 GCA_903837365.1 uncultured Alphaproteobacteria bacterium
TGCCGTAATCATCATAATAATCACCGTAATGAATTTGTTTTTTATGATGGTCCACCTTTCGCTAATGGACTTCCGCACTACGGCCATCTACTTACAGGATTTATTAAGGATTTAGTTGCACGATATCAAACCATGAAAGGCAAGAAAGTTGAACGGCGATTTGGCTGGGATACTCATGGCTTACCGGTAGAAATGGAAACTGAAAAAGAACTTACTAAGCTTGAAGGAAAATCGATTTCAGGACAAATCGCTATTCAAGAATATGGCATAAAAAAATTTAACGATGCCTGTCAAAAATCAGTAATGAAATATGCCGATGAATGGGAATATTATGTTACTCGCCAAGGAAGATTTGTTGATTTTAAAAATAGCTATAAAACCATGGATTTAAATTACATGGAATCAGTACTTTGGGCTTTTAAAGAACTACACAATAAAGGTTTACTTTACGAGGATTTTCGCGTTGTTCCCTACTCTTGGGCTTGCCAAACTCCACTTTCAAACTTTGAAACGCGCATGGATAATGCATACAGACAAAAGGCTAGCAAGACAGTTAAAGTTAAATTTTATCTCAGCGAAATTCCATTTTTTTTACAAAAATTTTCAACACCTAATACTCAAATAGCCTTAATTGCTTGGACTACAACTCCATGGACTCTACCCTCAAATTTAGCTTTGGCTATTGGCGAAAAAATTGAATATGCCCTAATTAAAAAAGATCATGAAATTTTAATTTTGGCAAAAAATTTAATTGAAAAATTTGCCAATGATTTTGGTGAATATGAAGTGCTTGGAAGCATTTTAGGTAAGGAACTAATTGGACAAAATTATAATCAATTATTTCCCAATAATAATAATTTCACAAATGTTAAAAATGATGGTTCGCAAGTTTCATTAAAAAATGAATTCACTAAAGTTTTCACAATTCTTGCTGGCGAATTTGTATCAACCGATGAAGGAACTGGAATTGTTCACATCGCTCCAGGATTTGGCGAAGATGACCAATTATTATGCAAAGCCAATGGCATTCCAACTATTTGCCCAGTTGATGAAGGAGGAAAATTTAATTCAAAAATTGGCTTTGTTGGAAAAAATAATTATGTGTATAAAATTAATGATGACTCTTCCTTAAAGCTTGATGGACGCC
Source organism: uncultured Alphaproteobacteria bacterium (assembly GCA_903837365.1). Taxonomy (GTDB): domain Bacteria; phylum Pseudomonadota; class Alphaproteobacteria; order Rickettsiales; family UBA1997; genus CAILUF01. Next base: position 1,148 of record CAILUF010000229.1, read on the forward strand.
AAGTTTTCGACACCAATGATGACATCATCAAATATCTCAAGGAAAATAAATTTATCTTCGGCAATCCCGAGCAAATTCTCCACAATTATCCACATTGTTGGCGAACAGATACGCCGCTAATCTACAAAGCCGTAGGTTCGTGGTATGTTAAGGTTTCGGCATTCAAAGATCGCATGGTTGAATTAAATCAGCAAATTAACTGGATTCCAAATCACATTAAAGACGGACAATTTGGTAAATGGCTAGAAGGAGCAAGAGATTGGTCAATTACGCGCAATCGCTTCTGGGGATGTCCAGTGCCAGTTTGGAAAAGCAAGTCAGGCAAAATAAAAGTCTTTGGATCAATTGCGGAACTTGAAAAAATTTCTGGCAAAAAAATTAACAATTTACATCGTCCTTTTATTGATGAAATTGTTTTTACTGAAAATGGCGAAGAGTTTCGTCGTGTTTCGGATGTCCTTGATTGTTGGTTTGAAAGTGGATCAATGCCTTATGCGCAAGTTCATTATCCTTTTGAAAATAAAGAATGGTTTGAAGATAATTTTCCTGCCGATTTTATCACCGAATATGTTGCCCAAACGCGAGGATGGTTTTATACATTAATGGTTTTATCAACCGCATTATTCGATCGCGCTCCTTTTAAAAACGTGATTTGTCACGGGACAATTCTAGATGAAAAATCACAAAAACTTTCTAAGCGCTTAAAAAATTATCCCGATCCTTTGCAAATTTTTCAATCAATTGGCAGTGATGCCATGCGTTTTTACATGATTTCGCAAGTTGTAATGCGTGGACAGGAATTAAAAATTGATAAGGAAGGAAAAGCCATACAAGACACTCATCGCCTTTCAATAAAGCCATTAATTAATGCTTACAACTTCTTTTGTTTATATGCCAATGCCGATGGGATTTTAGCTAATCGAATTGAGTTTAAAAAAGATTTTAAAAATATTTTAGATCGCTATATTTTAGCAAAATTAAAAAGCTCCGTTCAAGCGATTGATAATGCTCTTGATAATTACGATACCGTTTCAGCTTGTGATGAATTTAATAAATTTTTCGATGTATTAAATAATTGGTATATTCGCAGAAATCGCCAAAGATTTTGGAAAAGTGAAATTGATCAAGATAAACAAGATGCCTATGATGTGCTTTACACCGTTTTGGTTGTAATGTGCGAGGCAAATGCTCCATTATTACCATTTACTTGCGAATTTGTGTGGAGAAATTTAA
>CAILUF010000230.1 GCA_903837365.1 uncultured Alphaproteobacteria bacterium
GGCTTCGAGTCATGATTTATAAGGTTTGATAGCTTATAACTTAATTCTCTCGGCGGTGGCGAGAGAATTGCATCCGGCCTTAGTAAAACTTGCCTAAAATTTCTTGCAATTTTATCAATTTTTTATTAAAATTTTTAAAAATAAAAATCAAAATATTTAAAGACAGCAAAAAAATCCCACACAACTTTGCTTTGGAAAAAAATTCCAAGTTTTAAGATTATTTGTTCTTGGCGATTTCTTAAAAATGAAATCGATGAGTTGATAAAAGAACAAGAAAAGGAAATAAAAATGATAAATCAAAATCCTGAGCAACTTGCCAGAGATAATATTGATAAGCGACTTGTTGCTTGTGGGTGGCAAGTGCAAAGCATGGCAAAAATTAATTTATCATCATGCTTAGGGGTTGCGGTTAGAGAATATTCAACCGATGTCGGTTTCGCAGATTATGTGTTATTTATTGATGGAAAGCCTTGTGGAATTATAGAAGCTAAGCGTCAAGAAGAAGGTCATCGAACTAATATTCACGAGGAACAAGCTGAAAACTACGCCAAAGCCCAGTTGAAATATTTGAAAAATAATCAACTGCCTTTTGTTTATATTAGCACTGGCGAAAAAAATCTATTTACCAATTTCAACGATCCAAAGCCTAGAGCGCGTGAAGTTTTTAATTTTCACCGTCCCGAAACCCTGCAAGATTGGGTTAAAATGGGTAAATCACTTCGTGCTAGATTGCTAGATTTACCAACCTTGCCGATTGAAAAACTTAGAGATTGTCAAATTAGTGCCATTAATAACTTAGAAAAATCTTTTAAAGAAAATCGCCCTAAAGCTTTGATACAAATGGCGACAGGTTCTGGAAAAACTTTTACTGCCATCACTTTTATTTATCGTTTGCTAAGGTTTGCTAAAGCCAAAAGAATTTTATTTTTAGTTGATACCAAAAATCTTGGCGAGCAAGCTGAGCAAGAATTTATGCAGTTCATTCCAAATGATGACAATCGCAAATTTAGCGAGCTTTATGCAGTTTCAAGGCTTAAATCGAGCTATATTCCAAAAGATAGTCAAGTTATAATTAGCACGATTCAAAGGTTATATTCGGTGTTAAAAGGTGAAGAATTGGATGAAAAAATCGAGGAGGAAAACCCCAATGAAAATTCTTGGCAACCCAAAAAAATTCCACCTCTTGAATATGATCCAAAAATGCCAATCGAGTTTTTTGATTTTATCGTAATCGATGAGTGTCATCGTTCAATTTACAATCTTTGGAAGCAGGTTTTAGATTATTATGATGCCTTCCAAATTGGTCTCACCGCAACGCCAGACAAGCGCACCATCGGCTATTTTGACCAAAATATTGTGAGTGAATATTCGCACGAAATGGCTGTTGCAGATGGCGTAAATGTGCCAAGCAAGATTTTTATTATCGATACCAAAATCACTAATCAGGGTGCGATAATTCCAGCTCAAGAATATGTCGAGCATCGCGAAAAACTTAGTCGCAAAAAACGCATAGAATTACAAGATGAAGATTTAGAATATTCAAAAAAACAACTTGATTGCGAAGTGTTTAATGAAAATCAAATCCGCACCATCATCAAAAGTTTTAAAGAAAATTTATCGAAAATTTTCCCCGATCGTTTTGATGAAAAAGGTAATTTTGAAGTTCCAAAAACCTTGATTTTCGCCAAGACTGACAGCCACGCCGATGATATCATCAATGTTGTTCGTCAAGAGTTTTGTGAAGAAAATAAATTTTGTAGAAAAATTACTTACAATAGCGAAGATCCAAAAAGTGTTTTGGCAGATTTTCGTGGTAGTTTTTACCCAAGAATTGCCGTCACTGTTGATATGATTGCAACCGGCACCGATGTTAAACCTTTGGAATGTTTGCTATTCATGCGTGATGTCAAAAGCCGAAATTATTTTGAGCAAATGAAAGGGCGAGGCACTAGAACCATCGATCTTGATTCTTTAAAAAAAGTAACGCCAACCGCTAAATTTACCAAAGATCATTTTGTAATTTTTGATGCAATTGGCGTTTCAAAAAGTTTAAAAACCGATATTCAGCCTTTAGATAAAAAACCATCAATCCCTTTAAAAGACTTGCTTAGAGCTATCGCAGTTGGCGCAAGAGATGAAGGATTATTCACTACAATTGCCAGCCGTTTAGTAGGTCTTGAAAAGCAATTAACCGAAAAACAAAAACAAGAATTTGAGAAAAAATCTGGTGGAAAAACAATTCCCCAAATCGCTAAAGAATTACTTACAGCCTTTGATCCAGATGTTTTGGAAGAAATTAATGATAAAACAAAAATTGAAAAATTTCAAAATGAAGTCGCCAAAGTTTTTACGGGGGAGCTTAATGAATTTATTGAAAATTTTCGTAAAATTCTCGAGCAAAAAATTGATAATTTTAATCCCGATGAAATAATTTTTGCAGGATGGCATCAAGACAATAAAGAAAATTCTTTGGAGTTAATTAAAAATTTTGAAGATTGGATTGGGGCAAATAAAAATGAACTCAACGCTTTGCAAATTTTTTATAATCAGCCTTATCGCCGAAGGGAACTTACTTACAATGACATCAAACAAGTTTTAGAAAAATTAAAAAGCGAAAAGCCAATTTTGAATCCGCTTAATGTTTGGAAGGCTTTTGAGGCAACAACCGAAATTAACGGAAAAGTTGACGGGCAAATAGAAAATGAATTGAGTGCTTTAATTTCGCTAATTCGCAAAAATAGCGGAATCGATAAAACACTTGTCAATTATAGTAAAACCGTCGATAAAAATTTTCAAAATTGGGTTTTTAAAAAACAGTCGGGAAAACTAAAATACAATGAAGAACAAATGGAGTGGTTGCGTTTAATCAAAGAGCATAATACCGCAAGCTTTCACATTGATAAAGATGATTTTGATTTAAATCCTTTTAACGCCAAAGGTGGGCTTGGCAAAATGTGGCAATTATTTGGCGATCAAAGTGATGGGATTATTGATGAATTAAATGAGGCTTTGAGTTTATGAAATTAGAGGAAGGAGAATTGCCAAAAGGCTGGGAAGTGAAGAAGTTGGGGGAGGTTGGAAAATGTGTAACTGGGAATACTCCACCAAAAAATGATTTATATAATTATGGAGAATATATTCCATTTGTTAAACCTCCTCAACTTCAAGACAACAAAATCAGCGATGCACCAGAAAAGCTATCAAAAAAAGGTGCTGAATTGGCAAGGATTCTACCTATAAATTCTGTTTTAATAACCTGTATTGGGAATTTAGGAAGGACAGCTTTAAGCAAAGCGCAAGTAGCTACAAATCAGCAAATAAATGCCATAATTCCAAAAAAGGAAATAATCGAGGGAGACTTTCTTTTTTATCAAGCTCAGTCAAGTGTTTTTAAAAATCAGTTAGAAGATTTTTCTTCTGCAACTACTGTTGCTATAGTTAATAAAAGTAAATTTGAAACTATTGAAATTGTCGTCCCACCTCTCCCCGAACAACAACAAATCGTTGCTAAAATTGAAGAGCTTTTTAGTGAATTAGAAAATGGCAAAAAAGAACTTTTAATCGCGCAAGCTAAACTCAAAACTTATCGCCAAAGCCTTTTGAAATGGGCATTTGAAGGTCGCCTCACTAACAAAAATTTGAAGGCGAACGAATTGCCAAAAGGCTGGGAAGTGAAGAAGTTGGGGGAGGTGTGCGAAGTAAAAAATGGCAAAAATCAAAAACAAGTTGTCAATCCAAAGGGAAAATACCCCATTTATGGCAGTGCTGGAGTTATTGGATTTGCAGACAATTATTTATGCGAAGGAGGAACGACGGTTGTGGGGAGGAAAGGAACAATAAATAAGCCTCTTTATGTTAAAGATAGATTTTGGAATGTTGATACAGCCTTTGGCTTTTGTCCAAACTCAGCATTAATCAATAGTAAGTTTTTATATTTTTTCTGCCTAGGTTTTAACTTCAGTAAACTTGATAAAAGCACTACTATACCAAGCTTGGCAAAAACTGATTTACAGAAAATAGATGTAATTCTGCCGCCCATCCCCGAGCAACAAAAAATCGTCGCCATACTTGAATCGAAACTAACCATTTGTGATGCAATCGAAGAGGCTATAAAAACTAGCATTAAACAAGGCGAAGCTCTTCGTCAAAGCATTTTAAAAAAAGCTTTTGAAGGACAGTTAATTGCGCCAAAAATCCAAAAATCTTTGGAATCAAATTATAAAAATAAAGAATCAAAAAAATGAATAAAAATACTTCTTCAATAGTTTCAAAAGTTTGGTCATTTTGTAATCCGCTTCGCGATGTGGGCGTAGGTTACGGCGACTATTTAGAACAACTTACTTATTTGCTATTTTTAAAAATGGCCAATGAATATGAAAAGCCTCCGCACCATAGAAAATTAGGCATTCCAAAAGATTTTAATTGGGAAAGTTTGACTGAAAAAAAAGGTGCGGAGTTAGAATTGCACTACAGCCATCTACTTCGCGAATTGAGCAATGCCAAAGGAATTTTGGGACAAATTTTTGTTAAAAGTCAAAATAAAATTCAAGATCCGGCAATGCTTGCCAAAATTATCGACATGATCGATAGCGAGCAATGGTTGGTGCTTGGTGCCGATGTTAAAGGTGATATTTATGAAAGTCTTTTGGAGCAAAATGCTAAAGATGTAAAAAGTGGTGCGGGGCAATATTTTACGCCAAGACCGCTAATCAAAGCGATGGTTGAATGCGTCGCCCCAAAGCTCGGCAAAACAATTGCCGACCCCGCTTGTGGCACGGGAGGATTTTTTTTGGCTACTTATGATTATTTAGTTGCGAGCAACAAATTAGACAAAGAGCAAAATAAATTTTTGAAACTTCAAACTTTTTATGGCAATGAAATTGTTGCGGGAACAAGGCGTTTAGCTTTGATGAATTTGTTTTTGCATAATATTGGCGACATCGACAGTGCTAATTTTATTTCACCGGCGGATGCTTTAATTGCTTCTTCGCCAATAACTTACGATTATGTTTTAGCCAATCCACCTTTTGGTAAAAAAAGTAGTCAAACATTTACCAACGAAGAAGGCGAACAAGAAAAAGATGATTTGACTTACAATCGTCAAGATTTTTTTGCAACCACTAGCAACAAACAATTAAACTTTGTTCAACATATCAAAACGATGTTAAAAACAACGGGAATTGCCTCGGTTGTAGTTCCTGATAATGTTTTGTTTGAAGGTGGAGCCGGAGAAACTGTTCGCAAAAAACTTTTGGAAACTACAGATTTACACACAATTTTGCGTTTACCGACGGGAATATTTTATGCTCAAGGAGTGAAAGCGAATGTAATTTTTTTCGATAACAAACCAGCGGATAAAAATGCTTGGACTAAGGAAGTTTGGGTTTACGATTATAGAACAAACACTCATCATACGCTCAAAAAAAATCCTTTAAAACTCGAAGATTTAAAAGATTTTATTAAATGTTATAATCCGCAAAATCGTCATCAAAGAAAAGAAACTTTTAACCAAGAAACCAACTCCGAGGGGCGTTTTAGGAAATTTACTTATGAAGAGATAATTGCTCGAGACAAAACCAGTTTGGATATTTCTTGGATCAAAGATAAATCGCTTACTGATTTTGATGATTTGCCACAGCCAGAATTATTAGCGCAAGAAATAACTGAAAATTTAGAATCAGCTTTACAGAGCTTTAGAGAAATTGCTTCAAAAATCTAAAGTTAAAAATAGTTTTTATTAAGTCGATATGAGCTTGTATTTAGTGGTTTTGTGAATCCAAACTAACTATTTGGATCAATCGATGAGATCATAAAATAGAAGTATCCTCAAGTGCAAAAAGATTTTTAAAAGCATTTAAAAAAAGTTTATGAAGGCGAGTTGATTAATAAAAAAAATTTTTTAAATTGTGCTTAAATTTTTTAAATAAAATTAGGTGCAGTTTAGAAAAAAATTAGGCACAATTTAAAATTCATCGCAATTAATACCAAATTAACTTGAAAATACATGCTTTTGTAATTTAAAAATTAAGCTTCATCTTATTGGCAAAAAATCATCATTAACTAAAACCTGAATTTATGACCAAAAATAAAATTAAAAAAACCAACAAACCAAACAAAATCAACCTTTCAAGCCAAGAAAATTCAATAGAAATTTATCAAACTAAAGATGGA
>CAILUF010000231.1 GCA_903837365.1 uncultured Alphaproteobacteria bacterium
AAATAAAAATAGAATAATTATATCTTTCATTTTTTTGGTTATTTTTAATTTCTATTTTAAAGAATAAATTTAAAGAATAATTTTTTGGGGATTTTTATTTTGTAATTAAAGAGTTAATAAATAATAAAACTGAATTAAAATTTTAGTTGAAAAAAAATAATTTATGATCGAGAGTTTTTGATAAAATAATATTTTCCAGAAATATGATTAAAAAAATTAAGAAAAATAAATCCATAAAAAACTCAAAAAAAATATCAAAAGAAGTTATTGAAATATCGATTTCAAAGGACTTATCCATAAATCCTGGATTAAAAAAGAAAGATAATAAAAACTTAGATTTGAATAAAGAAAAGTTGCTTAAAAAAAATAATTCAAAAAATAAAAATAGCAAATTACCAATAAGTGCAAAGAAAAATACTAAAAAATTAACAGTAAATTCACCAAAAAAATTGCCAAATAAAAAAATTATCAAAATAAATTTAAAAAAAAATCAGGATAAAATTCGTAAAAAAAATTCCCAAAAAATTATAAATTTTATCGATTGGTCAAAGATTAATCCGATACAAAAATCCGATTTAAATATTGATAAAAATCAGGAGCAATTTAATTTTTTACCACCCAATAATTCAAGTAATTTGCTTCAAAAACTAAAAGAGCAAAAAATCTCAAATCTAAATTTGCAGGATTGCCCTTTAAATTATGCTAGGAAACGTATTGCTAAATATATTGTTAACCGTCGAGCTCAGAACTCTTACAACCATCACCATCAATCGCTCAGTAAAAAAATAAAAAATGAATCATTGGTTAGAAATCATGATGACCAAAATACCACAAAGCATTAACATATTTTCAACTTAACTTGGTTGATTTCAAAAAGATTTTTATCGTCTAATTTTCTAACTAGATCATTTCTTAATTAAGCTAAATTTTTATCATTAATTGATATCGCTATCAATCTTCATCGAGTTGCAATAAATTATTTTAAACATATTAAACTTGATGATATTTAGAAATGATCAACTCGATTTAGTAAATCCCCTTAGGATCATTTTCTTGAAGTTTATTGTTAATTACATTTTGATTGGAATCTTCATTGACTTGAATTTTATTATTAGATTGCGTATCGGAATTTTCATTATCATTGGAGCTTTGATTTTCATCAGCTTCCATAACGCTATCATTATTTTTGAAAGCTTCGAAAAATATTTTTTCCTTAGGAGTTTCAACGGTTGGATGACGTCCCGTAGTACGATCAATTTTAACAAACTTGATTGAACTTGGAACGCGAAACGGCGTGGAAGGTTTATCTTTCAAAGCTTCTTTCATGAAATTTATGAATACTGGCATAGCTACCGATGCTCCAGTTTCCTCATTTCCAAGAGTTCGCGGATTATCAAAGCCGATATAAACTGCAACTACCAAATCCGGTGAAAATCCAACAAACCATGAGTCGAAGGAGTTGTTGGTTGTTCCGGTTTTACCGCCAAGAACTTTACCAATTGATTTGGCTCGCGCAGCAGTTCCGCGATCAACTACGCCCTGAAGCATAAAGGTGATTTGATAGGCAGTTGCTGAATCAGTAATTTCATCTTTATCATCATTTAGTTGAGGGATGGCAAGGGCTGGAACTTCTTTATTTGCATATTCTTCAAGATTTTCAATCGAGCATTTTCTGCATTCGCGATTATCTCTGCGAAAAATAGTATTGCCATCGCGATCTTGAATTTTTTCAATCATGGCTGGAGTAATTTTTTTCCCGCCATTAACCATCATCGCGTAAGCAGTAGCAAGCTTCATAACCGTTGTTTCTGTTGAGCCTAAAACCAAAGAATATATTTTCTTTGGATTGTCATTAACGCCAAATCTTTTGACCACTTCAACAACTTTATCCAAACCAACTTGATCAGCTAAGCGAACAGTGGTAACGTTTCGTGATTGTTCTAAACCAGTGCGTAAAGTCGTTGGTCCATAAAATTCTTGTGAATAATTTGAAGGTTGATAAGGAGGTAATCCACTTCCTTGATTAAGGGAAATTTCTTCGTCCATTATGATCGAAGCAGGAGTCAAGCCATTTTCAATCGCTGCAATATAACCAAATGTTTTCATGGTTGAGCCGGGTTGACGCATCGCTTGGGTTGCGCGATTAAATTGATTTGGCGTATCGACATATCCACCAGTCATTGCCAAAACTCTTCCCGTATGCGGATCCATAGCAACAAATCCACCATTGACTTCAGGAATTTGTTTTAAATTGTAAACTCCATCTTTCAAAGATTTTTGAGTAAGAATAACATCGCCAACGCTAAAAATATCTGAAATTTTTTTGGGTGATAAACCAATGCGATCAACGCTGATATATTTTCTTGTTGATTTAAGCGAACTAAATTCGATGATTCCAATCTCGCCATTTTCTATCCCAACCGTAGCACTATCCTTTGACAATGAGAGGATTACCGCTCTTTGCCAAGTTTCTTTGTAAATTTTTTTAGTATCAAATTTTTGGAGATTTTCCTGCCAATTACCAGTGCTATCTATTTTGCCTACAGCTCCGCGATAGCCATGCTTAATATCATATTCTTCAATGCCTTTTTCAAAAGCGTTAATTGCTACATCCTGAAGTTTAGGATCAAGAGTAGTACGAACCACAATACCATTTTCAAAAACACTGTCTGAGCCATAGAGATCGCTAAGCTCTTTTTTTACGCTGTCAGAAAAAAAACTAGCGCGAGTTACTTCGTCAGCCTGTTTGGGTTTTAAGCTAATTGGTTTATCCATGGCGATAAATCCATCTTCTTCACTGATAAAATTTTCATCGATCATGCGTTGAATTACCCAATTTCTTCGCTCCTTGGCTTTTTCAATATTTTTGCGCGGATCTAGTTTCGATGGAGCTTTCGGTAAAGTTGCAAGTAATGCCATTTCCTCCAAAGTTAATTCGTCAATTGATTTATCGAAATAAGCTTGCGATGCTGCAACTACTCCATATGCTCCCGAACCTAGATAAATCTGGTTTAAATATAGTTCAAGAATTTGATCTTTAGGAAAAACTTGTGAAATTCGAAAAGCTAATATCGCTTCTTTGATTTTTCTTTGCAAAGTTCTTTCGCGAGTAAGTAGAAAATTTTTTACTACTTGCTGAGTTATTGTGGATGCTCCTCCCATGCTTGTATCTCCTCGCATCAACGAAAATAAATTATTTACGGAAGTACGAAAAATTGCTAAAAAATCAATTCCCGAATGTTTATAAAAATTTGAATCTTCAGCTGCTAAAAAGGCGTTGATAAGATTTTGAGGAATATTTTTGATTGGCACAAAAATTCTTTTTTCTTTCGAAAATTCATTGAGAAGCGAACCATCGGCTGAATAAATTCGCGTAGTGATCATCGGACTATAATTTTTTAATTGCTCATAATCTGGTAGATTTTCACTATATTTTTTAAAAATAAAAAAACCAAAAGCTGTAAAAATTACCAAGAAAAAAATCGTTACCGCAACCAATGCTCCCAAGGTTTTTCGAACTGTTGTGTTAACTGTTTTATTTAATGTTTCTTTAATTGTTTTGTCCATTATTTACCTATTAAATTTTGCTAAATAAATTACATTTTAAAAAAATAATTTTTTTAAGTTTTAATTTTACTAAAATATTCTTCAATAGCTTTTACTAAGCTTTCACAAACTTTTCTTTTATAGCTAATGCTGTTCAGTAATTTTTCCTCATCAGAATTTGATAGATAGCCAAGCTCCACTAAAACCGAAGCCATATCTGGAGCGGTTAAAACCGCAAATCCAGCAAAGCGATGAGTATTTTGTAAAATTTCAATATTTGATTCCTTAACATTCTTAATAACCTTATTTGCAAAAATTGCCGAATTATTTTTGGCATTACGTTGCGATAAATCAATTAAGGTTTTCATTATATCAACACTAGCTCCCAAAAAATTTACGCCATTAATTATATCCGCTTGATTCTCCTTGCGAGCTAGTAATTCCGCTTGTTTATCCGAAGATTGTTCCGATAAAGTGTAAATTGAAAATCCCGTAATATCGTCATCGCCAATCGCATTAACATGTAAGGAAATAAAAAGATCAGCATTTTTTTTTCGCGCTAACTCAACTCTGCGTCGAAGATTGATAAATATATCAGAATTACGAGTTAAGTAAACTTTGTAATTCTTAGTGGTTTTTAACTGTTTATAAAGTTCTCTACTAAAAGATAAGGTAATATTTTTTTCTTTGGATCTTAAATAATTTCCAACCGTTCCAGGATCTTTTCCGCCATGACCTGCATCAATTACAATCACTGGAATTTTATTGATTTTTTTAACCAGTTCATCTTTGTTTAACTCTGTTGTTTTATTTTGTTTTGGTTGATCATTAATAATTTTTTTATCGTTATTTATCGCATTATTTAAAGCGATATCACTAGGAATATTTTTATTTGAATTGATTTTATTTGCTAATTTTAAACTATCTTTAATTGCAAAATTATCTGATTTATTTACTTGATTTTTTGAGGTGATTTCTAATTTTTCTTTTGTGATTTCTGGTTTTGCTTTTACTTCCTTGGTTGTTGAATCACTATCATTTTCACTAATTGCAATTTTGTCGATAAAGCTAGATAAGTCTGCATTTACAACGTTTATTTTGGCAATAATAGTTTGAGTTTTTTCGTCATAAAAACTTCTATCAACGGTTATTTTTTTTTGCAAAGAAAATTCAAGACGTAAAAAAATATCACTTGAATTGGCACTAAAACTTTGTGTAAAAAAAGTTAAGTTGGGTTGATATTTTTCATTGGCAAGTTGAGCATTTTCAATATCAATTACTAAGCGATGGGGATTTCTTAAAGTGTAAATTTTAAAGTTAGTTTTTTTTGATAATTTAATTTTTAACTGACTTTCATTTAGATTCAAATCCTTAAATTCAATATTTTTTACAACAATTTCTTGCGCCAAACATTCTTGCGTTAAGCAAATTGCTAAATTTATAGAAAGAAAAATAATAATCATCAAGCAGTTAGCCCTAAATAGCTCTAGGGTTAAAGATCTAATTTTATTAATCTTAAAAATTGTCAAATACACAAACTGATAATAGAATTTTATTTAATTTTGATTTCAAAATTTAAATTAAATTTGCGTTAACAAATTTTATTTTAAGTAAACTAAGCAATCTCATTTTAAATTTCAAAAAAGAAAATTGTCAAAATATTAAAAAATAATTTTTTACAAAAGATTACAATTTACTTTGTTATTAGGCTTTATAAAGTGTTTGCAGTTTAATTTAACTAATTTAATTTAAAAAAAATGTGTGGAATAGTTGGTGTTGTAGGTGCTAAAAGCCCTTTAAATGTTATAATTGACGGTTTAAAAAAACTTGAATATCTCGGATATGACTCCGCAGGTGTTGCAGTTATCAATGATAAAAATTTTGTAATCGTCAAAGAAGAAGGTAAAATTATTAAGCTTGAAAATAAGCTTAAACCTTGGCAAAAAAAATTGCGTAATTGCGAAATGGCGATTGGTCATACTCGCTGGGCAACTCATGGCAAACCAAGCAAAGAAAATGCTCATCCCCATTTCAGTTCCAAGGTTTGCGTTGTTCATAATGGCATTATTGAAAATTATGATAAGTTAAAAATTAGTTTACAAAAAGACAATTCTTCAAAAACTAAATCACTAAAATTTTTAAGCGAAACCGATACTGAGGTTTTACCTCATCTAATTGAAAAACATCTCGTCAAAACTAACGATCTCAAAAAAGCTTTAACTCAAGCATGTGCAGAAATTCACGGAACATTTGCGCTGGCAGTAATTTTTAAAGACTATCCGGATGTTATCGCTGTAGCTAAAAGAGGATCACCGCTGGTAATTGGCGTTGGTGAAAAAGAAAATTTTGTTGCATCTGATTTTTATGCATTGGCAAATTACACCAACAAAATTATTATTTTAGAAGATGATGAATTCGCTTTAATCAAGCGCAATGAAATTGAAATTTTTAATAAAAATCATCACAAGATTGAAAAGCCTATTAAAACCATGGAGTCGCAAAAAGTAAAGGTTGGTAAAGATGGCTATGATCATTTTATGCTTAAAGAAATTTTTGAACAACCGCGAGTTTTGGAAGAAACAATCCAAGGCTATATTAACCTCGCTGATTCTTCAATTCACTTGCCAAATTTTAATTTCGATCTTAATAAAATTAACAAAATTACCATCATCGCTTGCGGAACTTCCTACTACGCAGGATTAGCTGGAAAATATATTATCGAAGAAATTTCTGGAATAAATGTTGAAGTTGATATTGCTTCCGAATTTCGTTATCGTCATTATCCATTTAGCGATGATAATTTGATGATTTTCGTTTCACAATCTGGCGAAACTGCTGATACTCTAGCGTCTTTAAAATATGCCAAACAAAATAATCAAAAAATATTATCAATTGTTAATGTTGCGCATAGTTCAATGGCACAACTTTCTGATGTGGTAATCCGCACATTAGCTGGACCAGAAATCGGTGTTGCATCTACAAAAGCCTATACCGCTCAAATTACTGTTTTATCAATTCTTGCAATTCATCTCGCAAGTTTACGTCAAAAAATTTCACCAAAAGAGCAGGGCGTATTACTTAAAGATTTAGCGCTTACCGGATCAAAAATGACGCAAATGCTTGATGATAGCGAGATTGGCAATATTAAGAAAATTGCTTATTATCTCGCTAAGTCAAAAAATCTTCTTTACATCGGAAGATCAGTTTCACAAATCACTGCATTTGAATCAGCATTAAAATTTCGCGAATTAACTTATGTTAACGCCCAAGGAATTTCGGCTGGCGAATTAAAGCACGGTACCATTGCGCTAATCGATAAGAAAATGCCAGTCATAGTCATTGCGCCTCACAATAACAAAAATGAATTATTTGAAAAAACCATGTCAAATGCCCAAGAGGTTAATGCGCGTGGCGGAAAAATAATTCTTGTGAGTAGTAAAAAAGGTTTAACATCTTTTAATAAAAATTCTAAATATAAAATAGAAATACCAGAACTTAATGGTATTATACAAGAAGCACTAATTCCTATTATTCCCATGCAACTTCTTGCTTATTACGTTGCATTATTTAAAAATCATGATGTTGACCAACCTCGCAACCTTGCAAAATCAGTTACGGTTGAATAAATTTAAATCTAGAAGTTGAATAAATTTTAATCGGGCTCATCTTTTAAAAATATGAAATTTTTTTAAATAAAAACTAATGTACGAGTTAATAACTCCCCCTCAAGGGCTTACGCCCCTACATTTAGTAAAAACACTCATCAAACCTACGGATTCATCACTCCCCCCTTGAGGGCTTACGCCCCTACAAATTTGCACACGCTCGATAAACCCTCAGGCTCTAGCTCCCCCCTTGAGGGGGAGCAGATTTAGAAGGGCTTAACGGTAGTTAAGTC
>CAILUF010000232.1 GCA_903837365.1 uncultured Alphaproteobacteria bacterium
ATTACAGCAAAACTAAGTTAACTTATTTAAAACTAACTAATTATGTTGATAATTAATTGCTTTTGGCAAAAACTAATTGTTATAATACATCTCAAATTCAATTGGATGAGGCATTTGTTCGTAACGCTCAACTTCTTTTAGTTTTAAATCGATATAAGCATCGATTTGTTCATTGGTAAAAACATTACCACTTAGTAAGAAATCGCGATCTTTATCAAGCGCTGAAAGTGCTTCGCGCAAGGAGCGTGCAACCGTTGGAATTTTTTTCAATTCTTTTTCACTTGAATGATAGAGATCTTGATTTTTTGGTTCTCCAGGATGTATTTTATTTTTTATACCATCAATTCCTGCCATCATCAGAGCTGCGCAAGTTAGGTATGGATTAGAAGCTGGATCAGGAAAACGAGTTTCAATTCTACGAGCTTTTTCATTAGTAACGTGAGGAATGCGAATAGAAGCTGATCGATTCTTAGCGGAATAAGCTAATAAAACTGGCGCTTCAAATCCTGGAACTAAACGTTTATAACTATTGGTTGTTGGATTTGCAAAAGCATTAATTGCGCGAGCATGTTTTATAATTCCACCAATGTAGTAAAGAGCTAATTCTGATAGACCCGCGTGATCATTGCCAACAAAAAGATTTTGACCATCTTGCCAAATAGATTGATGGACATGCATTCCCGAACCATTATCGGCAAATATTGGTTTAGGCATAAAGGTTGCAGTTTTACCATAAGCATGACAAACATTATGAACAACATATTTAAATTTTTGAATATTGTCTGCAGTGCCAACCAAAGTGCTATATTTAAAGCCAATTTCAAATTGTGAAGTTGCAACTTCGTGATGATGAAGAAGTGGAGTTAGTCCAACTAGACGCATTGTTTCAATGATTTCGGAACGTAAATCTTGACCAGAATCAATTGGCATTGGCGCAAAGTAAGCACCTTTTTTTTGAACTCGACGCGCAAGATTTCCGCCGTCAACAATTTTAGAAGTGTTGTGGGGAGCTTCTTGCGAATCAATCGCGTAAAAACTTCCATATTCATTGGCTTCAAAACGTACATCATCAAATACAAAAAATTCAGGCTCGGGACCGAAATAAGCAACCTCGCCAATACCACTTTTCTTAAGATAATCCTCGGCTTTTTTGGCTGTGAAACGTGGATCACGATCATATCCAGAATTTGTGTTTGGCTCAATTACATCGCAAAATAAAACTAAAGTTGGAACTGTTGTAAAAGGGTCGATAAAAGCAGTTTCAAGCTGTGGCATTAAAATCATGTCTGATTCGTTAATTTCTTTCCAAGCTAGAACTGAAGATCCGTCAAATGCAACACCCTTTACCAACTCTTCTTCGCTAACTGAATCGGCGCAATGCGTGATATGAAGCCATTGACCAGCATAATCAGAAAAGCGAAAATCAACAAATTTGATTTCGTGTTTTTTAATAGTTTCAAAAATCGCCAATACTTCATTGGCATTACGATTAGAAGTGCTCGAACTCGACATAAAATTAATTTTAAGATTTATAGATTACAAACCTGCAGAATTGCTGGTTAGGATGGGATAATATTTTTACCTATCGCCAAAACAATTGTAAAGAAAAATTTTTAAATTAATTTTATTAACTAATTTTTATTGACCATTTTTTTGCTAAATAACTTTCGATATCGCGAATCTCATCAACTTTTAATCC
>CAILUF010000233.1 GCA_903837365.1 uncultured Alphaproteobacteria bacterium
AACTTAAAACTAACTATTTACTATTGTAAAATAATTTTTATTTATAAATTATTTTAGTTTGTAAGCCAAGCTATAAGCCGGATTCTGTACTTGTTTGCACAAGCGATGGCCATTCATCTGGGATTATTATCACTAATAACCTCAAGCAATCTACCCAAATGGCGATGTAAAAGACACCTAGTTTAAAATAAATTAAACTTACCATTTCTATTTGATCTTGCTCCCGATAGGGTTTTTCCTAATGCATGTTACCATGCAAGAGTGCGAATTCTTAGCCTCGCATTTTCACTCTCACCTCCTAAATTTTACTTTAGATTCAGTTTTATTATTGCTAACAAAACTTAAGGCAGTATATTCTCTGTGACACTTTCCCTGAAATGTAAATCTCGCCAGTCGTTAACTGGTATCGTCTTTTATGGAGTCCGGACTTTCCTCTAATTTTCAAATTGCTTTAAAAATTTAATATTTTAAAACAATTAAAATCAGCGACCATCCGCTTGCCTTACAAGTTTTTTATTTTAAAATCAGTGAACTTTATTGCAACCTTTAAATTTTTTTACTGTGGAAAAAGTATTCTCAGGCATACAGCCAACCGGTAATTTACATCTCGGAAATTATCTTGGAGCAATTACCAATTGGTTAGATTTGCAAAATAAATATCAATGTTTATTTGGCGTGATGGATTTGCACGCCATTACAGTCAAGCAAGATCGCGATGCTTTACAGCAAAATGTTTTGCTTACTGTTGCGACTTATCTTGCTTGCGGACTTGATTTAAAAAAAGCTAAAATTTTTGTGCAAAGTGATGTCGCGCAACATTCGCAATTGGCGTGGATTTTAAATACAATCACTCCACTTGGTTGGCTAAATCGTATGACGCAATTTAAAGATAAAATTGGCGATGATTCTGCTGGCAATGCCAATCTTGGTCTTTACTCCTATCCGGTGTTAATGGCATCTGATATTTTACTTTATCAAACAGATATTGTGCCAGTTGGTGAAGATCAAAAACAGCATGTTGAATTAACGCGTGATATTGCTCAGGCGTTTAATCGCAATTTCAATGTTGAATATTTTAAACTTCCTAAACCCTTGATTATCAAGGAAGTTAAGCGGATTATGTCATTGCAAGATGGAACAAAAAAAATGAGTAAATCTGATCCAAGCGAAATTTCGCGAATTAATTTAACCGATTCAGCTGATGAAATTTCTAAAAAAATTAAAAAAGCTAAAACCGATTCGCAATCAATAATTGCCTATGATGAAACTCGTAAAGAAATTTACAATTTGCTAAATATTTTTGCCAGTTTTACTAAAAAAAATCCGCAAGAAATTGCTTTACAATATGAAAATTTAGGTTATGGTAAATTCAAAAATGATTTAGCGGAGGTAGTAATATCTAAGCTTTCGCCTATTTCAAATGAAATTAAAAAATTATTAAATGACCGAATTTTTTTACAACAAACCGTTGAAAATTCACTTACTCAAGGACGAGAATATGCTTACGAAATTGCTAAAAAAACCTGCGACGAGGTATACGAAATCATTGGTTTAAGATTTAAAAAATAAAATTATGCAGATTCCACAAAATCTAGAAATTGAAATTTTAAAATTAAAAAAAGATCTTAATGCGGTAATTCTTGCGCATTATTATCAAGACGCAGAAATTCAAGATATTGCCGATTTTGTAGGTGATTCACTGGATTTATCACGCCAAGCAAATCAAACTAACGCGAAAGTTATCGTTTTTTGTGGAGTAAAATTTATGGCTGAAGTTGCAAAAATTTTATCTCCGCAAAAGCAAGTTTTAATCCCGGATTTAAAGGCTGGATGTAGTTTGGAAGATTCTTGTCAACCTCAGGAATTTGCAAAATTTCGCGCTAAATATCCCGATGCAATTGTTATTACTTACATCAATTGTTCCGCTGAAATCAAGGCATTATCGGATATAATCGTAACTTCGACTAATGCCAAAAAAATCATTGACCAAATTCCCAAAAATCAAAAAATTATTTTTGCACCTGATCAACATTTAGGAAGATATCTAATCAAGGAAACCAAGCGAGACATGATTCTCTGGCATGGAAGT
>CAILUF010000234.1 GCA_903837365.1 uncultured Alphaproteobacteria bacterium
ATTAGAGGATTTGATTTAATCGATAATGGCTATTCGCGTCAACGCGTTCACTGCGAAAGTAAATATTGCCTTTATTGTCACAAGCAAAATAAGGATTCTTGTCGTACTGGTTTGATCGACAAAAATACCCAAAAAATAAAAATTGACGAACTTGCAATTGAGTTAAATGGCTGTCCACTTCAACAAAAAATTTCAGAAATGAATTTGTTGCAAGCGGAAGGTTTTATTATTTCCGCTCTTGCGGTTGCGGTGATTGATAATCCAATGATTGCAGGAACGGGAAGTAGAATTTGCAATGATTGCATGAAATCTTGTATTTTTCAAAATCAAGATAGCGTTGATATTCCGCAAATTGAAACACGAATTTTGAAAGATATTTTATCATTACCTTGGGGATTTGAGATCTACGCATTATTGACTAAATTTAATCCTCTTAATTTACAACAGCCTATAATAAAATCTGCAACTGGTAAGAAAATTTTAGTTTGCGGATTGGGTCCAGCTGGTTATACGCTTGCGCATTATTTGCTGAATTCAGGACATGAAGTTGTAGCGATTGACGGTTTAAAAATCGAGCCTTTACCTCCAGAAATTTCCGGTAAAAATTTGCAAAATCAATTGCAAGAATTTAAGCCGATAAAATTTTTTAATGATCTTGTTGAGCCACTCGCGAGTCGCGTAATCCAAGGATTCGGAGGAGTTGTTGAGTATGGCATAACTGCGCGATATGATAAAAACTTTTTAAAAATTATTTTTTTAATGTTGCAACGGCGGGCCAATTTTAGCGTTTATGGTGGAATCCGTTTTGGTAGTGCAATAACTCCGCAATTAGCGTTTGAAGAATATGGTTTTGATCACATTGCACTGTGTATTGGAGCGGGTCGTCCGCATTTTTTAGAAATGAAAAATAATTTTGTAAAAGGTGTACGTTTGGCTTCAGATTTCTTGATGTCTTTGCAATTAAGTGGCGCTTATAAAACTGATTTTTTTACAAATTTACAAATTAGATCGCCAATTGTGGTGATTGGCGGTGGATTAACCGCTATCGATAGCGCTACGGAAATCAAGGCTTATTACAGTATTCAGCTGGAAAAATTTAATTCTAAAATTAATAAAATTGGCTTGCAAAAATTCAAAGAAAATCTCAATGAAGAAGAATTATTGATTGCGGAAGAATTTTTAAGTGATGCAAAAAAACTTAGCGAAACTAAAAGCGATATTGCTGATGTTAAAATTTTTTATCGCAAAAATTTTAAAGAATCACCAGCTTATCGCATAAATCATTATGAGGTGCAAAAGGCTTTAGAGCAAGGCGTAAAGATTGTTGATAACATTAGCATCGTTGAAATTATTGTCGATAAATTTAAAGCGATCAAGGCTGTAAAAACCAATCATGGCGAAATTATTCCTTGTCGAAGTCTTTTATTTGCAATTGGAACTTCGCCAAATTTGTCAATTGTTTATGAGGATGGTTTGAATTTAGAAAATGATGGAAAATATTTTTTATCTTTGAATGACTTAACCAAAAAAAATTTACAAGAAAATAATCCGAGTCAGCAAGCTTTTGTTTTGGAGGATAAAAGCAATATTTCTGATTATAAATTCATCAATAAAATTGAAAGTAAAACTAAAAAAGCCATAAGTTTTTTTGGCGATTTGCATAGTAATTTTGCTGGTAGCGTTGTTAAAGCGATGGCAAGCGCAAAGCTTGGAGCTGTAGAAATAAATCAAGTTATCAATGATTGCCAAACTACTAAACAAAATCGGCAAGTGCGCGATGATTTTTTGGTAAAAATTATCGAAATTAATCGCCTTTCCAATCATGTAGTTGAGGTTGTAGTAAGTGCGCCATTACTGGCATTACAAACAAAAGTCGGGCAAATTTTCCGTCTACAAAATTATGCGCAATTTGCTAAAAAAATTAGTGATCAAAAATTAGTGATGGAAGGTATCGCTATTACAGCCGTAAGCGTTGACGACAAGTTGGGAATAATCACGGGTATTGTTGTTGAAACTGGAGGATCAACAAGTTTGATTAAAAATTTTGAAAAAAATGAGCCTTGCATTTTTATGGGTCCAAGTGGCAAGCCAACTGAAATTCCAAAAAATGAAACGGTGATAATTATCGGAGGAGGTCGTGGAAATCAAGTCCTTACAGCTTTAGCCGAAGCTTTTAGCGCCAATGGTTGTAAGATTATATTTTTTGCTGGTTATCGCAAAAATGACTTTATCGTCAATTTTGAAAGAATGAAAAAATCCTCTGCAGAATTAATTATTGCCATTGAGGAAGATGTGGCAAATGATGGCTTTTTTCAAGGAACGGTGATTGAAGCAATTAAAAATTATTTTACAAAAAATCCCCTTAAAATTGATCGTATTTTTGCAATTGGCAATGATCAATTAATGCATGAAATTGCTCGCTTAAGACATGAAAAAATTATCGAAGAATTTGCTTTGGCAAAATATGCAATTGCCAGTTTAAATGCTCCAATGCAATGCATGATGAAAGGAGTTTGCGCGCAATGTTTGCAGAAAAAAATTAATGAAAAAGGTGAGGTGGAATATTTTTATTCTTGCGCCAATCAAGATCAAAATATGGATCAACTTGATTTCGAACATCTTCACAGTAGATGTCAGCAAAATTCATTGTTAGAAAAAACTACTAGCTTATGGTTAAAGTTTTTAGAAGAAAATAATGCCATCGCCACTTTTAAATGATGCAATTGAATTTTTCAGGTCTCGTCTTTGCGCAGCTACATTTTAGTAGCTTTACGCAGACCTCGCCTTTAAATTCAAATGCCTGATTTAAAATTGGCGATGGTATGATTCCATTTTTAACTTTTAAATGATGCAATTGAATTTTTCAGGTCTCGTCTTTGCGCAGCTACATTTTAGTAGCTTTACGCAGACCTCGCCTTTAAATTCAAATGCCTGATTTAAAATTGGC
>CAILUF010000235.1 GCA_903837365.1 uncultured Alphaproteobacteria bacterium
AGTCATTAAAAATGCCAAAAAAGCAAAAAATAAAATGAGAATTTGTAAAAAATTAATTGTTTGATAATTGTAAATTATCGCAATTGTAATCAAGAAAGAGATCAATAAACTCAAGGATATTCGCCATATAAATAAAGATTTTTTCTTATAGCCTATTACGCAAAAAAACATTAAAAATGGAATGAGTAAATAGCTAAAAATTTGTTGATAATAATTTGCTCCAACAGTAATAAATTCATTTTTAAAAGCTCTTATTGCTATGGGATATAAGGTTCCAAGTAGAACTACAAAAAGAGCTCCTAACAAAAAATAATTATTAACAAGAAATAACAATAAATTTAGTTTATTGTATTTATGGTTAGAAGTTTTATTTATAAATAATAAATCAGATTTCTTACCAAGAATAAATAGACCATAACAACCAATAATTGCAACTATAAAAATTATGAAATAACTGCGATTAGCATCAATTGCAAAGCTGTGAACTGAAGTTAAAATTCCGGAACGAGTTAAAAAAATTCCAAAAAGACAAAGAATAAAACATAAAATTGTTAAAAAAGCACTCCAAAATTGCAGTGATTTATGATGATTGGCAAGCTTGATGCTGTGGATTAGAGCCGTAGCGCATAACCAAGGCATTAAAGAAATATTTTCAACTGGATCAAAAAACCAATATCCACCCCAACCGAGTTCACGATACGCCCACCAAGACCCAAGCATGATTCCCAAAGTCAAAAATCCATAAGCAAAATAAAGCCAATTTCGCAAAGCTTTTTGAATTGCAGTGTTAAATTTTTCATGAATTAAACTAGCAAGCATCAATGCAAAAACAATACTAAAGCCAAGATAACCAAGATATAGCATGGGTGGATGGAGAGCTAATCCTACGTCTTGCAGAATTGAATTTAAACCAAGTCCTTCAATTTTTTTATCAAAATTTGAAATTTGAATTATGTTTAAATCAAAAGGATTAGAGGCGAATGTTGTGTAAAAGGCGAATAAGGCAATTATCAGACTTTGCAAGTTGATTGCTGTAGTTTTGATTTCAAGATCAATATCGCTAAAAAAATTAAAGGCAAAATTGTAAAAGCATAATGTGGTAATTAGCAATAACATCGAACCTTCGTGATTACCCCAAGATCCTGCTATGCGGTAAATTAAAGGCTTGAGATGATGTGAGTTTTGATAAACATTGAGTAAAGAATAATCTGAAATTATGTAAGCGTAAATTAAAATAAGCTGAGAAAATATTGCACATAAAAGCATCGAGCTAGTAAAAACTTTTAGTAGTTTGGAAAGATTGAAGGAAGAAATTTTTCGACGATAAAAATTGCTAAAAATTGGCAATAAAATTCCTAAAGTAATTTGTAAAAGAAGTAGTGAAAAACCAATATTTGCAATCATTTTAGACTCGAAGAGAGATATAATTTTTAACGGTTTCAAGATGATTTTTAATCACATCAAATTTTTCCTTTTTGGAATGTAAATCGCTTAAAAAATTTGGCAATTTTGGTTCGCCAACTTGCGAAGAAATTACTGCATCAGGAAATTTTGCACTATGAGCAGTTGCAAGAGTTATAACCATTTCACCTTGATAATTTTTACTGGCGATAAATTCTTCAGAAGCAATTGCGCCAATTGCGGTATGAGGATCAAGAATCTCGCTAGTTTGCTCATAAAATTTTTTAATGGCTCGTTTAGTTTCTTGATCTGAAATGCTGTAGGCTAAAAAATTTTCCTGAATTTTTTTATGAATTTCTAAACTTACTTTTAGTTCGTGAGTTCTTTCAAATTCATGCATTAAATCGGCAAATTTATTTTCTTGTTTTAAGTTGCGATAAGTATCAAAAAGTAGGCGTTCAAAATTACTCGCAACCTGGATATTCATACTTGGCGATATAGTTTCGATCATTGATTTTTTGCTGTAATCATTATCGTTAATAAATCTTACTAAAATATCATTGGCATTAGTAGCGATAATTAATTTATGAATATTTAAACCCATTTTTTTGGCGAGATATCCGGCATAAATATCGCCAAAATTTCCACTAGGAACGCTAAAGGAAACTTGATTTTTTTCATTACAGCCAAGGCGTAAAGCGCTATAAAAATAATAGACAATTTGCGCCATAATTCTTGCAAAATTAATCGAATTTATTGCAACCATTTTTTTGCCTTTTAAAAAACTTTCATCGCTAAACATTTTTTTTACCATCGCTTGACAATCATCGAAATTCCCTTCAACAGCTAGGTTAAAAACATTATCGGCGATTACCGAAGTCATTTGTTTGCGTTGAACTTCAGAAACTTTTTGATGAGGATGTAAAATAAAAATTTGTAAATTTTTGCAGTTAAAACAACCTTGAATTGCTGCTGATCCGGTATCGCCTGAAGTTGCGCCAATCACCACTGCTTTTTGATTTTTAGCCTGCAAAAAATAATCAAGTAAATTACCCAAAAATTGTAATGCAAAATCTTTAAAAGCCAGAGTTGGGCCGTGAAATAATTCAAGTAAAAAGTGATTAGAATCAAGTTGTTTCAAAGGAGCAATAGCGTTGTGAGAAAAATTGCTATAAGACTTGGCAATAATTTTTTTGTAATCAGCTATATTGATTTCATGATCAACAAAATGGCGAGTTATTTCAAAGAATAATTCGGGATAAGAAAGCGTTTTTAATTCGGCAAGTTTTTTTTCGTCAAATTGCGGTAAAAATTCAGGAACATAAAGTCCACCGTCACTTGCTAAACCCTGCAAAACCACTTCTTCAAAATTGATAATTGGTGCAGTTAATCTGGTTGAAATAAATTTCATTGTTTGATTTTTGTTTAATTAGTTTTTATGATTAAATTTAAAGAAAATTATTTTTAGAATTAATTGTAAATTAAGTCAATGATTGCAAATCAAAATTTTAATGACAAGCCTGATTATCTATATCGCAATGGCGTTGGAGCTATGGTGATTAATGCTCAGAAAAAAATTTTTGTTGGCAAGAGAATCGACAATAATTCCAATGCCTGGCAAATGCCTCAAGGTGGAATTGATAGCGGAGAAGACGAGGATGTAGCAGTTTTTCGTGAGCTTTACGAAGAAACTGGTATTGATAAAAATTCAGTAAAAATTATCAAAAAAAGTTCGCAATATTTTTACTATAATTTGCCGTATAATTTACAAAAAAAATTTTGGGGTGGAAAATACTTAGGACAAAAACAGCGCTGGTATTTGTTGAAATTTGAAGCTGATGATAGTCTGATCAATATTAATCTTGAATCGCCAGAATTTTGCGAATGGCAATGGGTTGAAAAAAGCGAGATAATTGATTTAATCGTAAATTTTAAAAAACAACTTTATCGCGATGTTTTAACTGAATTTGATAAATTTTTATGAATACTGAAATAAATTTTTATGAGGTCGATGAATCAATAATCAAAGCTCTTGCACCTGTATTGATTAAAATTGTTAATGAAGGAAAAAAAGCCTTAATTTATTGCGCTAGTGAAGCGCAAATGCAAGAAATTGATAAATCATTGTGGAGTTATGGTCGATCAAAATTTATCGCTCATATTACGATTAATGATCAAGAATTTGAGATGCTTCGCCAACCGATTTTAATCACTAATCGTCAAGTTAACGACAACTTAGCAACCCATTTAATTTTTCTTGATGAGCCAGATAAAAGCTTTGTTGAGCAATTTAGTCGAGCATTTTATTTTTATGAAAATCAGCCAAATATTGCAAATATTTCACCGCATAATTCTTATCGAAAAGAGAATGGCAAATGGCAAAAAATTAGTAAATAAGTTGAGAAAATTCAATCAGCAATAAATACTATCGAAATTCTTTCAATGCTGTCCTCACTAGTAATTTCAAGGTCTATCTCCCTTTGACTTTCGTTATTCTGTGCAATAATTTCTGGCGAAAGAGTTACAAAAAATTTGAAAATAAAAGATGATTCAGCATTAACGCTAACCGTATAATTTTCGTTATTTTGAATTTTCAATAAAGCTTGTTGAGGTTCAACAATTCTTATTGTAAAATTTTTTAATTGATGAGTTTTATTGGTTATTTTTAAGTTATAACTATTTCGAATTCCACCATCGCTAAGTTTAACATAAAGCGGATTACGCTCTTGAGCAATGCTAATATCAACAATTGGTTTATTAGCAAGGCTATACAAGGTTAGAGAGCATACAGAAAGTAGAATTGCTAAGTAATAAAAAGTTCTTAAACGCCAAATTTTAAATTTTTTTTGCGGTTGAGGATCTAATAAATTTGACAGAGTGTCGTAGCGAATTAATCCTTTTGGCAAGCCAATTTTTTTCATAATATCGTCACAGGCATCAACGCAAAGTCCACAGGCAATGCATTCCATTTGCAATCCATTTCTTATATCAATCCCAGTTGGACAAACCACAACGCATTGTTTGCAATCAATACAATGTCCACGCTTGCTAAAATCTTCACCTTGGTGATGCTTAGCTCTAGGTTCACCTCTTTTTTCATCGTAAGAAATAATCAAGGTATTATTATCAAACATTGCCGATTGAAAACGCGCATAAGGACACATGAAAGTACAAACATGTTCGCGCGCAAATCCAGCCATCAGGTAAGTCATTCCTGCAATGCCAAGACTCCAGCCTAGAATCGTTGCAGAAATTTCATAGGTAAATTTATGGGCAAAAATATTTTTATAAAGCTCAAAAGCATCAGTAAAATAACTGCAAAAAATCAATCCAGTGAAAACTGAAATAACGACCCAAGTTAGATGGGTCATGGTTTTACGCCATATTTTGTTAAAATTATTTTTGCGATCGAGAATAATTCTTTGATTGCGATCGCCCTGAAAAAAACGTTCAACTGCTATAAAAATATCGGTCCAGACCGTTTGAAAACAAGCGTAACCACACCATATTCTGCCAAAAAGCGAGGTTATAAAAAACAATGCTACTGCTAAAATAATCAAGATCGCCGCTAAGTAATAAACCTCTTGAGGCCAAATTTCGATAAAGAAAAAATAGGCTTTGCTGTTCGGTAAATCGATCAATATTGCTTGATTAGAAGCGTGCTCACCGCGATCAAATCGTAAAAAAGGCGTAAAAGCATAAATGCTCAGAAAGACCAAATTAAGATAATTTTTTAGGCGACGAAACCTTCCCTTAGCTAGCTGGGGATATAATTTTTTTTTAGGAAGAAAATAATCTGAAAACATTTTTTAAAATTTTAGATTGACAAAAAAATCATCTCGACTAAATTGTTCTATCTTTTTGAAATAGTTTGAAGATGAAATAAACTTTTTAAAAGTATTATCAAAAAATTTGAAGTATTATTTCAAATTAAAAATAGACATTTAATTGGTATTTTTTAAATATCAAAGAAATCATTTTAAGGCTAGAGACTCTTTAAATTAAAAGAGATTTTAAACAAAAAAAATACGAAAAAAATACGAAAAAAATACGAAAAAATTAAAATTTTTTAGAGTCAAATTTTCTTCAAAGTTAATAAACTGAATTTACAAAACAAGTTATGTTTGCAATTATTGAAACTGGCGGTAAGCAATATCGCGTCGCTACCGATCAAAAAATTATTGTTGAAAAACTACCAGGCGAAGTCGGAAGTAAAATTACTTTCGATAAAGTTTTATTGGTTAACAATGGTCAAGAAACTTCCTTTGGCGAGCCACTGGTATCAGGAGCGAAAGTAGAAGCTGAAATTTTAAAAAACTTTAAAAATGATAAAGTCATTATTCTAAAGAAAAGGAGAAGACAAAATTCACGCAGAAAACGTGGACATCGTCAACATCAAACTTTACTAAAAATTACACAAATTAATGTTTAATTAACTTTTTAAAGTTTTATCATCACAAAACTAAACTCAAGAAAAATTAAAAATTTACGGGTTAAATTTTAAAATTAATGTTTAAAAACTAAATTTTAAAAAAGATTAAATAAAAACTAAATTTAATAAATAATTAGTTTAAATTTCAGGAGAAAATATGGCAACGAAGAAAGCAGGTGGTAGTTCGAGGAACGGTCGTGATTCGGCAGGTAGAAGGCTTGGCGTTAAAAAATATGGCGGTCAGGTTGTTGAACCGGGACAAATTATTGTTCGTCAGCGTGGAACAAAATGGCATCCTGGTTTAAATGTTGGTATCGGTAAAGATCACACAATTTTTGCCAAAATTTGCGGTATTGTTGAGTTTGCAAAATCAGCACGTAAAAATCGCATTTTTATAAATGTTAAAGAACATCTTGCGCAAGCAAATTAAACAATCTTTAATCAAATAAATTTTAAATTATTTGATTTTAATTTCTGCTTTGCGTTTTTAGATTTAACGCTAAAAATCCAATTGCAGATTCCGTTTTTAAAATAAAAAAATTATTCAAAAAATAAAAAATGTTATAAAACCATTTTCAAATTTGAATTTTATGGAATTTATATATTTAAATTTTGCGGACGTGGCGAAATTGGCAGACGCACTAGACTTAGGATCTAGCGCCGCAAGGCATGTGGGTTCAAGTCCCTCCGTCCGCACCACTTAAAAATAAAAAAGCAAAAATTTTTTATATTTTACAGCTAAAAAATGCTCAGCAAAAGCTCTCCACTTCCAAATTAAATATTCTTTAAATCATATCTCAAATCTTACCTTAAAATTTTAATCTATTTAATTTTTTGAAAATTTGATAAATAAATATTCAAGAAAATTCCAAAAAAAATAATCAAATTTCTTCTAGAATTTTAACTTTAAGTAATTAAATTCTGTAAAAATTATTGTAATCAATATTTAAAATTTTACGATCTCAATAGATTCGTAAACTCAATTAAATTAACTATCTAAAATGGAAGTAAAAATAAAAAAAACTTTCGATAAAAAACTAAAAAAAGATTTTGAAATTATTCTGCCAAAAGAATTAATTGCTAAAAAAATCGAAGATTATATCGAAAAAATTAAAGGCAATGTTTCGCTTAATGGCTTTCGAAAAGGTCAAGTGCCAGTTAATGTAATTAAAGAAAAATATGGCAAATCGATCATGGCCGAAGAGGTTGAAAAAATGATTGACGAAACCATTAAAGGCATAGTTAAAGATAATTCTATCCGATTGGCACTTCAACCGAAAGCTGATGTCAAAAAAATCGAATATGATCAAGATGTTTCGCTTACTGTTTCAATGGAAATTTTCCCTGAAGTTCCAGAAATTGAATTAAAGAAAATTAAAGTTGTTAAAAGAGAAATTGAGCTTGAGCAAGCTGATATTGACGAAGCGGTTAATAAATTTGCGCGTTTATATGGCACTTGGGATAAGCAGGATCAGCAATATAAAGCAAAATTAAAAGATGCGGTTAATATCGATTATATTGGTCGCGTTGATAAAAAAGAATTTGAAGGTGGAAGTTCTAAAGGCTATCAACTCGAACTTGGATCGAAATCATTTATTGATGATTTTGAGGAGCAGTTAGTTGGCAAAAAAGCTGGCGATGAAGTTAAAGTAAAAGTTAAATTTCCAAAACAATATCACGCTAGTAATTTAGCTGGTCAACAAGCAGAATTTGAAGTTAAGATCAATGAAGTTCTGTGCTTACATGCCTCAGAAATTAGTGACGAATTCGTTAAAGAAAAATTTGGATTGCAAGATAAGCAAACCTTTGTTCAAGAGATTAAAAAGGATCTCGAAAAGCAAAATCAGGAAGTCACATTGGAAGTTTTTAAAACTGAACTTTTTGATTTTTTAAATAAAAAATATGATTTTGATTTGCCGGAAGGAATGGTTGCAAAACAAGTCGAAGTCTTGTGGCGTGAAGTTGAAGAGCAATTAAAAACAAATCCACAAAAATTTAAAAATGATAAAGAAAAAGAAAAAGCGCGTGAGGTTAAAGAAGGCTTAGCAAAACGCATGATTCGCTGTGGAATAATTCTATCAGAAATTTGTGAAAAAAATAAAATCGAATTAAAAAAAGAAGATTTTGATTTTCACATTAGCAAAGTTTTAGCTAGATTTCCTGGGCAAGAGCAAAAAGTTATTGAATATTATAACAATAATCCTCAAGCCTTAGAAAATATTAGGGGAGAGGCAATCGAGTCTAAAGCAATTAATCATATTCTTGCTTCGGAAAATATTGAAAAGAAAAAAATTAATCTTAAAGATTTCGAAAAATTTTATAAAAAATTACAAGAAGAGC
>CAILUF010000236.1 GCA_903837365.1 uncultured Alphaproteobacteria bacterium
AAATTTTTTTCAAAATAAAAATAATTTTATTAAAATTAATTAAAAATTAATGGCAGATAATAATTTTAAACAACAAGATAACCTAGGGCAAGATAATCTCGGGCAAAATCAAATTTCAAGCGAAGATAATAAAAATATCGTCCAAGAAGTTAAGGATGAAGCGCGTCGTAAATTACTTAAAAATACCGCATATGCAACCGCTGGAATTGGCGCGGTATGTGCGATTTTACCTTTTATTGATAGCATGAATCCGTCCAAAGATGTTCAGGCTCTAGCTTCAATTGATGTTGATATTTCTAACATAAAAATTGGCGAAGAAAAAAAAGTCATGTGGCGCGGTAAGCCAATTTTTATTAAAAGGCGCACAGCTCAAGAAATTGACGATGCCCAAAAAGTTGAATTAGCAGAATTAAAAGATCCGCAAGCCGATTCTGATCGTGTAAAAAAAGGTAAAGAAGAATGGTTGATTACGATTGGAATTTGTACCCACTTAGGTTGCGTGCCAATTGGTGGACAGGGCGATTATAAGGGTTGGTTTTGTCCGTGTCACGGTTCACAATATGATACTTCGGCAAGAATTCGCAAAGGCCCAGCTCCTAAAAATTTAGAAATTCCACCTTATGAATTCATCAATGATAAAACAATAAAAATTGGATAAAATGTCGCAAAAATTTTCTTATGACCATGATGAGCAAAAGCTTACGCCTAAGCAAGAAATCGAGTTATTTCACTCTATCGAAAATGATGTCGATGAATCGATAACTCAAAAATCAAAATTAGCTGGATGGGTCAATGATCGCTTGCCGATAATTGCCACGCTTGAAAATACTTTAAAAAAACATCCTTATCCAAAAAATCTTAGCTATTGGTGGAACTTTGGCTCGATTGCTGGAATTGCTTTGGTGATTCAGATTTTATCGGGTTTATTTTTGGCAATGCATTACGTTCCAAATACCCAGTACGCATTTGACTCGGTTGAGCATATCATGCGAGATGTTAATTATGGCTGGTTAATTCGCTATATTCATGCAGTTGGTGCGTCGATGTTTTTCGTTGCGCTTTATGCTCATATTATTCGCGGACTATATTACGGATCATATAAAGCACCTCGTGAAATTTTATGGTGGATTGGTATAATCATTTTTCTACTTACAATGGCAACGGCTTTCATGGGTTACGTTTTGCCTTGGGGACAAATGAGTTTTTGGGGAGCAACGGTTATTACTAATTTATTTTCAGCAATACCAGTTGTTGGTAAATCAATTGTTGAATGGCTTTGGGGTGGTTACTCTGTTGATAATCCAACGCTAAATAGATTTTTTGTTTTACATTTTCTTATGCCTTTTTTAATTGTTGGTGTTGTATTATTACATCTTCTTGCGCTTCACACAGCTGGATCAAATAATCCAACGGGAGTTCCAATCAAAACTAAAAAAGATGCAATTTCATTTCATCCATATTTTACAATTAAAGATCTCGTTGGTTTTGTAGTTTTCTTTTTAATTTTTGGATATTTTTTATTTTTCTATCCAAATGCCTTGGGTCATCCCGATAATTATATTCCAGCCAATCCTCTTGTTACGCCAACCCATATCGTTCCTGAATGGTATTTTTTACCATTTTATGCAATTTTACGCGCAGTTCCTGATAAGTTAGGTGGCGTGTTAATGATGTTTGGAGCAATTATTTTATTATTTTTCCTGCCATTTCTTGATCGCTCACAGGTTAGATCAGGAGCGTATCGGCCAATGTTTAAAAAATTCTTTTATCTTTTTGTTATAAATTTTATTTTCTTGGGTTGGCTAGGAAAATCGCCTGCCGAAGGTTGGTACATCTGGGCTTCCCGATTCACAACTTTTTACTATTACGCATATTTTTTACTAATTCTGCCATTTTTACCAAGGTTTGAAAAAGTTTTACAATTGCCAAAATCAATTGATGAGCACTATCAAGAGTCTCATAAAAAACATTAATTTGACAATATAATATATTCTACTTAAAATAAGTAAGGATTAACATTTTATAAAGATTTAAACAAAAATGAATAAAATTATTTTAATTTGTTTATTATTATTTTCTAATTTGGCATTGGCAAATAATTCTGAAAATAATAATGAACTCGCAACAACAGCTCTTCATCCTAAAAAAATGAAATGGGAATTTGAGGGAATTTTTGGAAGTTTCGATCGCGCATCGATTCAGCGTGGCTATCAAGTTTATCGCGAAGTTTGTTCAGCTTGCCACGCCATGAAGCAAGTTTCCTTTCGTAATTTAGCGCAAATTGGTTTTAGCGATAATGAGATCAAGCAAATTGCTAGCGATTATCTAGTTAGTGACGGTCCCAATGATGAAGGTGAAATGTTTGAAAGGGCAGGTTTGCCTTCCGATAAATTTGTTTCGCCATATGCTAATGAGCAATCGGCAAGATCAGCTAATGGTGGAGCATATCCACCTGATTTGTCCTTGATTATTAAAGCAAGACATGATGGCGCAAATTATGTTTACTCATTGTTAACGGGTTACAAGGAAGCACCGGATGGTTTCAATCTTGCGAGTGGTAAAAATTATAATCAATATTTTGAAGGTAGACAAATCTCAATGCCTCCACCAATTTTAGAAGATCAGCAAGTTGATTACAAAGATGGAACTTACGCAACCAAGGAACAAATGATTGTTGATGTTGTAAATTTTTTACATTTTTCAGCAGAAATGGAAATGGAGCATCGCAAAAAAATGGGAATTAGAACGATGCTTTTCCTATCGATTTTATTGGTTATTTTGGTTATGGCTAAAAGAGCTATTTGGCAAAAAGTTAAATAAATTTTACTATGAGTTTTGAATTTAATGAACAAAATAAAATAAAAGTTGCAGAAATTTTAAAAAAATATCCTGATGACCGAAAAAAGTCTGCAGTTATGCCATTGTTGGATTTGGCGCAACGTCAGAATTACAATTGGTTATCAAAAAATGCCATTGAACATGTTGCTAATTTGCTGGAAATGCCAGAAATAAAAGTTTATGAAATTGCTAGTTTCTATACGATGTATAATTTAAAACCAGTTGGTAAATATTTACTGCAATTCTGTAAAACTACGCCCTGCATGCTTCGCGGTATTGATCAAATAATAAAAGATTGTGAAAAAAAATTAGGAATTAAGATGGATGAAACTTCCGTTGATGGTCTTTTCACTCTAAAAGAAGT